>DATMNR010000557.1:0-8068 GCA_035568795.1 Ktedonobacteraceae bacterium | reverse complement strand
AGCTGGCGTCAGGTCCGCCTGCAAACCGCCGGGGCAGATGTAGCTGGTCATCATACGCACACCCGACAGTTCCTCGAAGACGTCCAGGATCATCTCGCGCTCGCGGAAACAGTAGAGGAAAACGCTCATGGCTCCCAGGTCGAGTGCAGAGGTTCCCAGCCAGACCAGGTGGCTGGCAATACGCTGCAATTCGGCGAGCAAGACACGTACATAACGAATCTTGTCGTTAATCTCGTCTTCGATGCCCAGCAGTTTCTCAACCGCGAGGGAGTAGCCCAGGTTGTTGCAGAGAGGGGCCAGGTAATCCATACGGTCGGTCAGCACTAGGGCCTGGTGATAGGTCTTGGCTTCCGCGGTCTTCTCAATGCCGGTGTGCAGGAAACCAATATCGGGTACGGCCTTAACGACGGTCTCGCCCTCGATAGTCAATATCAGGCGCAGCACCCCATGCGTGCTGGGGTGCTGCGGTCCCAGATTCAAGAGCATCTCCTGCGTGTGTCGACCCGGGGCGGTCCGTACCTCTGCGTCACTGGTTTCCTCCACAGGCTGCACTAACGAGTCTTCTTGAGATGAGTTCTCGTCAATGCGTGTAATGTATCCTTGCTTTTCGATTTTCTCGCGCAGTTTGAGAATACCCTCGATTAATGCCTCCGGGCGAGGAGGACACCCTGGCACATACACATCGACTGGGACCACGGTGTCCACACCCTGAGCCGTGTAATCGCTGTCGTAGAACTCGCCGCCGGAGTTGGCACACTGCCCCATGCTGATGACCCACTTGGGTTCGGGCATTTGTTCCCACAGATGGCGCAAGCGAGGAGCCATCTTGACCGACACAGTGCCGGCCACGATCATGAGATCAGCCTGGCGGGGACTGGCGCGGAAGACCTCCGAACCAAAGCGAGCCATATCGTACTGGGGAGCAGACGCGGCCGCGATCATCTCAAAGCCGCAGCAGGCCAACGCGTACATAAACGGCCAGATGGAGCGGGAACGAGCCCAATTTTGCGCCCATTGGAGCATGTCAGCGACGCTGGTAACCACCGCAGGCTCTTCCTGTTGGCCTGGAAGATAATCCTGCGGCCCTCTTGCCATACTCAAAGGGATCGCCTTGCGCCTGGTTTTAGGAATGCGTTCCTGTTCTTCATGTTGTTTTTCATTGCTCATGTCCCAGACTCTTTTCTGAGTTTGCAGTTGATTCTCTTACGTAGCATGCTTCATCATCTAATTATATAGAATCTTACCATACAGAGAGTAGGTTCACCCATGAAGTAGATGTCCTGGTCCAAGCTCCCTCTCTACCGTCCAAATTGCTCATTCACTGTTGTATCGTGCTATAACCAGGCGCGATCTCCTGCTGCAACTCCGCTGCACGCTGCACCAGAAACACCGGGTGACGAGGTGCTTCATGCTCAAAATCCTCAAGCGAAGATGTTAGGGTTACATCGAAGTACGCTCGAAGAAAGGAACTTTTGTCAAGAGGGGGTTTCGACGCTTATTCGGAGTCTAAGTCAAGTAACCCTAGCCTTGCGAGCTTCTTAGCAAGTTCGTACACGTCCTTTTTATCTCCAGCCTTGCGAATACCCAAAGCTACCACCGCCACAATGACCTGTTCCTCCTCAAGTTTATAGAGGATGCGATATCGTTGCCCAACTGCTCGTAAGCTGCGATAGCCTGCCAACTCATCGGATAATGGTTTGCCTTGCTTTTCTGGTTCATACTCAAGCCGTCTCAAGCTAGTCTTCAATCCTTCTTGTATTCGTCGATCTCTAATAGATGCTAGATGCTTTTTTGCTACAGGCATGATAACTACATTCCATTGTTTCATTCCCAACCCAATTCTTTCAAAACATCATCCAGATACTCACCTTTGCTCTCAGCCAGTTCTTTTACTCCTTCACGGAACTCGGCCATGAGCTCTTTATCCTGCAAAATCTCTATAGTCTCTTGCAGCGCTTCGATAGCTTCCAGCAGTGATTTGTATGTGCTATATGGAAGGATAGTCATGACCGGCTTGCCGTAGCGAGTTACCGTGATAGCTTCTGGTCCTTCTTCAAACTGTTCTGGCAAGCGGGTAAGTTCTTTTTGGGCTTCTGAGATGGATAAGATTTGTTCAGACATCAGCATTCTCCTGCATGTTATATAAAATGATACTGAATGATTTATATAACATTTTAAGTAACTTGTCAATAGGGTATCTCAGAAGATACAGTGAGACTAGAAGAGATTCTGGTACTACCTCAATTCATCATGTACCGTTTGATTTGACTTCTCGGCTTCCTCCTGGACTCTAATTGGCGTCGTCTCATTCAACTCTCGTAAGGGACTGAGCCAACCCCCTAATCCAAAGCGTCGAGCGCCGAGCAGTTGCCAGGCACGTGTTAGACCAATACCATAAACTCCTAGTAACAACGCTGCCAGCGTATAAATGTTTCCCACACTGTCAGGCTGTAAGATTATGAGCATCGCATAATAGAATTCGTATCCGTAGATGATAATACTCACTAAAATCAGAAATATCCTGCGCACGACATTTTGCCATCTCTCTCGCTCTTTCAGCAGGTTCCAGGCAAGAAGTAAACTATTGATGAGCCCAATGGTGCTCATTATGAGCGTTATGGGGGCTATAGACCCAGGGATCAAGGCACCAAATGAGATAAAGAAAGCATTCAACAATGCTGTAAACGAACTTGCTGCCATTGCCTGGCGCTCAATGGGTGCATTAGCCTGGACATTATGCTCCGGTGATATTGATACTGCCACAAAGATTAAACCCACCAGTGTTGCACCAATACCCGCGCTAGCTAAGAAAAAGTTGGTTAGTGTATCAGGAACCATAGTATCTCTCTATCTGCGCATAAGCTGCACGATCAGCTCGGCGACCGCCAGAAATACGAGATCTAACCCAACCAATACTAGAAGAGCGAAATCAATATATTTTGCGATTGAAGAAGTATTCAGGAGCAAAGCATTATTAAAAACAAGATGTCCGGTAAGCCAGAACAATGTTATTATCAGAATTATTAAAAGCGCCAGGCCGCCAACGAACCAGCGCGCTCCTCGCCAATCCGCGCTACTAGGCCATAGTTCAGAAGTGACCGTCAAGATCAGATAGGGAACAAACAGTAATGTCCACCATGGCCAGTTTGGGCGTAGTATGGCGTGCTGGTTATTTACATAATCCCAGAGATTGTAGCCAGTAGCTAACCAGTAGAGCAAAATGAACATGGCAATGCCACCAAATAAAGGCGCAATTCCGCTAAGACCATCTCCAATGTAGGTTACCAGGTGGCTTTGTGGTCGTGTGTATTGCACTTCGCCGAGTTGGAGCGATTGTTTACCTCCAGTTTTCATTCCACGTCCACTATTTCGCGCTTGTACCCTGGGTTGGACATGAAACAGCGTAATACTGGTAACCCGAAAGCCAAAGGGGTAGAAAAGCAATACTACGAACGCATGGCTCAATTCATGCAGCATCACTCCGGGAGCATTCAGCCAGAACCAGATCATCAGGCCACGCTCACCCCTTAGCCGATAGCCAATCTCGTCTACACGTTTCCGCAATCCCTTGCGTGTTACACGAAGTAACAGGAAAAGTCCTACAACTCCAGCGAGAATAAGCCAGGGCAAGTATCGATTCATCTGTGCTGCTTGAACGGGATCCATCTACTCCTCACAAAAGGATATTCCTGCATGTCTAACTTTTCACACGTTCAGGTTCGGATAACCTGGCATTTTCTTCTAACAAATCACTCTTTGGACTTTGGCCTCTGTGCCTGTGTTCGTAAAACCTGCCCCAAAATCCAAAAACAATAATGATCACAGAAAGCAGGTAGATTACCTTGTCAAGGCCTAACGTATCAGCTAATCCCCCAATGAAAAGCAGGATGGGAATAGAGAAAGCATTGTAGAGCATCAGTTGCAGAGCCAGGACTCGTCCCTTGATCCATTCAGGTGTAGCTTCCTGGATTGCAGTTTGCGCTGGAATGTTAATGAAATCAAGTGCTATCCCAGCAATGAACATGAGTAAAGGTACTGCCACAAAAAATATTGGTTTGGAGCTTAGTCCCTGTTTTTCCATATAATTTGCAAGAAAGGTAGAGAGCGGTAACAGTGCAATTGTGCTTGCCAGTACAAGACTACCAATAAAAATAGCACGTTCCTTGCTCATACGCTGGAGAATGCGCGGCATGATGATCGAACCGGCGACCAGGCCGACACCCGCAGGAGCAAAAACAATCACCAAACCGGGGCTTGTTGGGAGGTTAAATAGCCTTGTAACAAGGGGTGCTGCCAGTTCACCAATCACCAATAGGAGCACTCCTGCAAACGAGAGCTGGATGACCCCTAAAAAAAGTTGGCTATTGTGACGGATAAAAGACCAGCCCTCACGTACCTCATTCCATACGTTTTGTAAAGCGCCGATGGCATTCGTACTTGTTTGCTCATCCTTTTCGCGTTTCCTCTCTGCAAAGGCTTTGGGAGGAATGAGCGCAATGAGTAATGCGCTTACCAGGTATAATATTGCGATGATCACGTACAGCATTTCCGTTGGGAAGATCGAGATATTGACGATGTTAAAGGAGGGCAATAAGCTAAGTATGAGTGGCGCGAAAATGAGGAACCCGATTGCTTGAGACAACATGAACGTAATATTGAAGAGCGAGAGCGCCGAAGTTAATTCTTCCTCGTCGACGAGCAAAGGAATAGAAGCTCCTTCTGCCGGGGTAAAAAACTGGCCTATGCTCGATATTAAAAATGTGAGCAAGAAAATGGTGATAAGCTCGTTACGATTAATCAGTAAAGAAATCACGAAGCCGAAAGTGGCAATTGCTCGGAGAATATTGCTATAGAAAAGTACGCGACGTTTATTCCTATGATCTACAAATACGCCTGCTGGAGCGCCTATAATTACTGCAGGAATACTAAAACAGATGATAGCAAGCGCTATGAGCGTCGTTGAATGGGTGATCTCTTCTATCAGCACAATGATCGCGTAGTTGGAGGCATTCAGGATGGTCATAGAGATCAATTGTGCCAGCCACAAGAGCAAGAAATTCCTGTTCTTGAAGAGTGAATGAAACCCTCTTTGTGGAGCGGCTGTATTCATTACACAATCTCCTCGAGTATAGCCCTCATTGATCCCACATGTTGTAAGGACCTTGTTATCATGTTCTACACAGTCATTCAGTAGATGCCGTGGTATCCGTATCTACTGCCCGAGAAAGTATCTGCTTCGTGCGTCGCTCAACTTCGGCACGTGGCAATAATACACGACGCCCGCATTTTTCGCAACGTAAGCCAATATCGGCCCCCAGGCGTACTACCAACCAATCATAGCTCCCACAGGGGTGTGGCTTGCGCAGGCGTATTCGATCCCCCATCTCAAGTTGTAATGGTGCCATGCAGTTCTTCCTATTCGATTGCATCTATTTTCGTTTTATATAATCCATATTGTACAATGTACGACTCAACGCTTTCGGGAGTTTGATATTTGATTGGTCGCCCCTCTGAGACACGTTGACGTAAATCAGTAGCAGATATGTCAAGTTGAGGGGCTTCAACTACCAACAGCCGTTGCTTGATACCTGGCAGGAGAGTCTCCAACCAATCATATGATGCCTCGGATTCGTTATAACCAGGACGCCTGACTGCCACAAGATACGTCAATTGTTCAAGAACACCAGAGGGGTCGTGCCAGCTGAGTAAGTCCTCGAGGCTATCTTCGCCGATAATAAAGTAAATGGCCGTATTTTCTCCCCATTGTTTGTGTAACAATTGCAATGTATCTACTGTATAAGAAGGCCCTGAACGATCCAGATCAACCCTCGAAATTGTAAAATGCGGATTCGAGGCAATTGCTAATGCGAGCATTTCAAAGCGGTGCGCTGCTGACGTGATCTCTAAGTTTGTTTTATGAGGAGGCTGTCCGGCAGGTATAAAAACAATCTCCGTCAATTGAAGAGTGGCATACGCTTCCTCGGCTATCACGAGATGACCATAATGCACTGGATCAAAGGTTCCTCCAAGTACCCCAATTCTCCGCGTGTTTGCTGAAACATTACGATATTTCAACGTTTCAACCCTCCTAAAAGGAACAGTATATGGTCTCTAGTAGAGTCCTGCCGGTTCGCGTATGGAGAGATCAGCGTAAGGTAGAGCTTCGCGCAAGGCAAGCATCGCTTCGGTAATTGGAGCATCACCCCCCTCTGGAATCCAGAAGCGCAAGGTGAGCGTAATAATCTCGCCAGTATAGCCACTCACTGTACCAGTACTGCTGCCAAAAGCACCTGCAACATTGCTCAGGTTCAGTGTCGGTTCTGGTTTGAGCATCACCCCAGCCACACCTTTAATAGTCTTGAGAATGCATTCTGCTGTTTGACCTTTCTCATATTTATCCAGGGGCAATGTGATAACAATGGTAGAGCGCTTCTCATCATAAATAGTTTTATTAACAACGATGCCTGTGAAGAGCATTGAGTTTGGGACTATAACCTGTTCTCCACTCACTATGCGCAATTTAGTGGCGCGAAGCTGTACATCCTCCACCTTTCCAGTATAAATGTCCGTACTAATGGAATCTCCAATATGAAATGGCCCCTCTACGAGTATGTAGATACCTGCAACAATGTTTTTCAGCAGATCTTGCAAAACAAAAGTGAAGCCAACAGTGATGACACTAATGACGGCAGCAGGTATTCCGAATTGGATATTCCAGATAGTGAGTATCAAGAGAACAGCAATGAATAAAACCACTGTATAAAGGATGCGACCAAGCAAGATGCTAATATTAATGCCAATATGCTCTTTTGCAGTTCCTACCGTGATGATCTTCAGTAACGTACGTCCAACGCCTATCGCCAGCAGCAAGATAAGTGCGCTCAATGCGATATTCCAGACGAAATTACCGAGGGTTTTTACATTGAATACATCTGGGACTATTAATTGTAGATAGGCAAGAATTTGAGTAGGAGGAAGGCCAATAATGAAAGATACAGCGATAACGCCTGCGATAACGGGGGGGATGATAATAAGGAATCCGAATATCTGGATCAGCCAGTTATCAAGAATGGTTTTTTTAAGGCGACGCACTAGCAGATAGCGTAATAATAGACCTATGCCCAGGGCTACGAGTAGGGATGCAACTATAAGGATTATCTGTGTCGTCGGGTCAGTCATACATATCCTGATATATTTATTTATTGGATGATTATTGAGCGCATTATATCATACTCCTGGTATTTATACCGTTGAGCTAATTCCTCCGCACTCAACTGCTCACCCCTATCAACTAACCCACATTCAGATGCCATTTGCCCGACGATCTGCTCCGGTGTAGCTCCCGAAGACCGTAATGATTCCAGGCCAGCGCTCTGTATGCGTTTCGAGAATCGTTTCCCATGTTCATCAAGCAAGAGTGGTACATGGGCATAGTTAGGGACTTCAAATCCGAGCGCCTCGAAGAGCAGAATCTGGCGGGCAGTGGATTGGAGCAGGTCAACTCCCCTGACAACCTGGTTGATCTGCATCAGTGCATCATCCACAACCACGGCAAATTGATACGCAAAGATGCCATCTGAGCGGCAGACGATAATATCTCCTACAGTTTGCTGTACCTGTTGTTCTACTGGCCCGACCAGCAGATCGGTGAATGAGACAGTCCGTTCATCATTTACTAGAAAACGCATTGATGGACGACGATTTTGAGCCTCGTGTTGCCTGCGTTGTGCCTGTGTCAGGTAGCGGCATGTGCCGGGATAGCGCGGGCCTTCATTTCCATGCGGGGCACTAGCAACACGAGCTATTTCTGCACGACTGCAATAACATGGGTAGATCAAGCCTTTATCTTGCAGGCGCTGCAGGTATGTCATATAAATTTCCTGCCGTTCGCTCTGGATATATGGCGCATATGGCCCACCAATATCAGGTCCTTCGTCCCAGTTCAGTCCCAACCAGCGCAAGTCGAAGAGCATGCGTTCACTGGCTCCAGGACGCACTCGGAGTTGATCAAGGTCTTCTACGCGCAGCACAAATTGCCCATCTGCGCAGAGTGCAAAAAGCCAGGCAA
>DATMNR010000556.1:0-3887 GCA_035568795.1 Ktedonobacteraceae bacterium | reverse complement strand
AAGGCTTCATCCTCAAGTTCTCGGGCTTTTACTCTCTCCTCTATTCTTTTTTTGCTCTCAGCGTAATGTTCAAGTGTTGTATACATTCCGCGATATGGGTGAGCAATCAATCCTGCTTCGTGCATACGGCTTAATGTCATGCGTAACGTCTTATAGTTTAGCCCGGTTTTTTCTGCAATCTCTTTCAATTCTAGACTTCTCGACGAGCTTTGTAATGCATTGATGATTTCCTGGCGAGGGAATGATAAATTTATACCTGGGCCGAAGAGGGTTGATACATCAAGGTTGATTTCCCCATGCCATTGAATGTGTGGCGCGATACTTTCTATTGGCACTATTTGATAGGAGAGATTTTTTGGTGGCTCTACGAGGTTACTTTTTGTGACAGCCAGCACGCGTTTTTTCTCGTCTGCAGGGTCATAAAAGATAGTCAGACAAGTACGGGCAGCTGCAATAATACCGATAGAGCCAGCCCCACGGTAGAGTAGATTGTCTGAAGACCCTTTTTTGAGATGGCGAACTACAAGGAAAGCGCAGTTCGTACTTTCGGCTAAAAGTGCCAGCGGAGTGAATATTTCTCTTATGCCTTGATCGCGAGATGAGTCGATGTTATGACCGAGAACGGCTGTAAGTGGATCTAATATGACGAGAATAGCTTTCGTTTGTATGATGGCCTGCTCTAATTCAAACAAATTCTTTGCAAGAGAGAAAGGTTTCTGGTAGAACTTCAATTTTTTTACATCATTCACATTCAGATCTTCCAGAGTACTAAGAATATGTATCCGCGATAAATCACCTCCCGCTGCTGCCGCACGCGGCTTTATGGTATCTGCTGCACTATCCTCTGGAGCTATCAATATGACGCTCCCTATTTTGCCTGTACGTTCACCAGGCATTGGTCGGCCAGTTGATACATGGGCGGCAATATCAATAGCAAGCAGTGATTTACCCATACCAGGATCGCCCTCCAGTAGAGTGATTTTTCCCTGTGGAATGCGGTTCTCCCAGAGCCAGGTTATGTGTTGAGTTTCGATCTCAGAGAGGGGCGTGCCAAAAGATGATGTACTCTGTTGTGCTTGATTTTCGTGATGTAGCAACGAATTGATGCGCGATTGTGGTAGCTGTGCTTTGGCGAGAACCTTGTAAAATTCGTACGTGCCTTTAATAGCTAACTGTATGGATTGTTCACTCGCATTGTGGCTTTGCATTTCTTCCGACATCAGCTTTAGCAAGGTGAGTGTGCTATCGTTGAACTTTTGTTTGTCTTCTTTTTGTTGTTGTTTGAGTGCTTTGTTCAGCCCGCTTATATCTTGATTCACCTGTTTAAAATGATTGTTGATTTCCTTAAAATCCATGGTTTAACCTTTCTGGTTTTGTTTGTTCCAAGTTGGCACCTGTTTGGGGAACGGTGTAAGGGTTGGATGTGTTGCTTAACTGGGAGGATGGAGTGGGATAATGAAATAATCGCATAAATGCCTTTCTTGTCTCTGAAATGAGACAATTTGGTTTAGAAGCGAACACCTGTTCACTTCTACTAACAGTATAGCGCACTCTATGAAATTTTAGAGATTGATGGTGTTTGAGGCTGGTGGATAGAGCAAGAAAGGGCCATATTGGAGTGAGGAAGCGGTTTTAGTATCATAAAAAGGTATTATCTGCCGTTATATGAAACTTTGATTTGTGAGACGTGTTATTGATACTACTACAATCGGTTTGATTGATTTAGATTACTGGTTGCCTGGTGAGTATTAAGAAATGGATGTTTTCCGATACAAGCAAAACGACATTACGGATTTTTGGTTTCCAATAACGATGAGCAACCTCTATTCTATTGCACAATTTTTTTGCTAAAGTAGGGGTCAGCGTATCGAAAAGTGAAAAGTGTACGCTAAGAAACATGTGGCGAATAGATCTTGAAGTCGCGGAACTGACGAAATAGACCATAGACCCACTGATCTCATAAGAAATCCAACGGACGAATGCTGCCCATGCTCCGTGCTTTCGTGTTTGCACATCTCTGGTGGTCGGACCCATACAAGGTGCTGTGGGAAGCGCACCCATTCACCCCATACTTTCTTTACAGCAAGCCGAGTTCTCTGGCTTTCAGGGCCGCCTGCGTCCGGTCGCGCACCCCCAGCTTGCCCAGAATGTTGCTGAGGTGGTTCTTAACAGTGCCGCTGGCGATGAAGAGGGTCTCGCTAATCTCGCGATTGGAAGCCCCACGCGCCAGCAAGGCCAGGATCTCCCGCTCGCGCTCGGTCAACTGCGTCCTGTCGCTCCCGCCGACGAACGCGGGAGTGGCGGGAGCGATCATGGTAGGCTCGATGGGTGCAGAAGAGAAGCAGGCAAGGACCTTGTGTGCGACATCGGGATGCAGGAGGACTTGCCCCTGGGCGACCACGCGAATGGTCGTGGCGAGCTGCTCGGCGGTGATGTCTTTGAGCAGATAGCCGTGAGCTCCCGCTTGCAGACCCGCCTGGATCAGCTCGCGCTCGTCGAAGGTCGTCAGAATGACCACGCGGATCTCCGGCCAGCGTTCGATGATGGCACGCGTCGCGGCAATGCCATCCAGACGCGGCATGCGCACATCCATTAGCACCACATCGGGTGCCGTTCGCGTGACAGAGAGACGTTCAACCATAGCCAGCGCTTCCTCGCCATCGCCAGCCATGCCGACCACCTCCAGGTCTGGCTCCAGCTCAATCAGCTTGCGAAAGCCCTCACACAGCAGGCGTTGGTCATCGACAATCAGCACACGGAGACGCTCTGCCATGGCTAGACCTTCTCCCTGGTTTCGCGTGCGGACGTTTCGCTGCCCTCGGATTGTCCCCGATGCTTTCTCGGGAGCATCACGTCAACGCGCCAGCCCTGCCCGGATTGGGGACCAGCCTGTAGCGTCCCATCCAGCAGCGCGACGCGCTCGCGCATGCCCCGCAGACCGAAGCCAGACGCTGTTTGCTCGTGCGAAGGCTCGCACCTCTGGCCGTTGTCCAGCACGGTCAGTTCCACCTGACCCTCCTCTCCACCGCTCGTAGAGAGGCGCAGCAGCACCTTGGTGGCATGCGCATGCTTGCGAATATTGGTCAGCGCCTCCTGTGCGCAGCGGTAGAGCGTCAAGCTCACTTCTGGGTTCAGCGGGTGGGTCGCCTCTTCCAGATCGAGCGTAATCCTGGTTTGGCGGCAGGTGGTTTCAAATTCCGCCACTAGCGTGCGCAGTTGCTCTTGCAGCGAATCTCCGGAGGTTTCGTCGGGTCGCAGCGCCTCGACGGAGTGACGGACTTCAGTCAGGCAGGCTTTGGCCACCTGTCGTGCCTGCAGCAGTTCCTCGTGCAGACGGGGATCGCCGCGCGCTTCGAGCTGCGTGGCCGTTTCCAACTGGACCGAGAGGAGCGTCAGCGCGTGACCAAGCGTGTCGTGGATCTCACGGGCAATCCGGTTGCGCTCACGGATGACCGACAGTTCCTCCACCTGGGCGCTGTACTTCTGCAGTTGCGTGTGGGCCACTGCTAACCTGGCGTTGGCGACATCCTTCGCCGTGTGAGCCAGCGCGAGTTCGTGGATGATCGCCCCGTATCCATAGACGGCGAGAAACACGAGCGGGACTGACACCTGGCCGCTGACATCCCAGTCCGGGGTGATGCGGCGGATCGCGAGGTAGGAACTCAGGCAGAGGGCAAAGGCCAGCCCCAGACTGAGAGACCGTGGTTTGATCGCCGTCATCAAGCCAGTTGTGATGAGCGCCAGCTCCGGGAGCCAATAGACGTTCGTGCCCGGCAAGGGGATGAATTGGGAGGCGCAGGCCAGACAGAACAGGGCCAGCAACCACCAGGGATGTGCACGTACCTGAGGCCGCCGTAGTCCGGTATGATAGATCACGAGCCAGGCGC
>DATMNR010000555.1:0-3695 GCA_035568795.1 Ktedonobacteraceae bacterium | reverse complement strand
AAAAATGTGTTTGCGGGTCCGCCTGAGGAGACAACCAGTATCGCTTTGTTGACTCGAAATGTGCGTGTGACAGGAGTACAGCACCAGGGCAGTAAGTGGCATATAACAGGCGTCGTGAACAATCAATCACAGGTTCAGGCGGGAAAGGAGACAACGTTCAATATCCTGCTTGATCCAACTCGTAATGTTGCCCAATCCACCTTTTTTGGTTCGCCTATTCAGCTAACATTACAAAATTTCTCAATTCCATCTTAAGAATGTATATACAAACTACACTGAGAAATGTGGATTGAAATTGACAGCCAAAAGAGACTTCTGCGCTTTCTATAAGTTATAAGTGCAGAGGTCTCTTCTAAATTCCTCTAACGAGTTTACAATTCAGCTTACATGCCCTGGTTTGCGTATTTCTCAGCATAATCGCCAACGATGGGCAACTTGTAATACTTTCCCTGGAAGCCGTTGATCAGCAGGATGATGTATCCAACTAAGCCAATAATGCCGACAGCAATCCAGATTAGTCCTGTAAGTAAGCCCAGGAAAGGAATATCAAAAAAGTTGATAAAACTGAGAATGATTCGAATTACTGTCAGACCACCAAAGAAGAGGATCGATTGCATGGCGTGGAAACGCACGAATCGATTCTGTTTCTCCACGAAGAAGAAGATGAGGCCTGTGACCCAGCCCAATACATAGCTCAGTCCTGCTTCAATGTTGGGTTGCATACCCATCGAGGTAGGTCCTAAAGGACTCTGGCCTCCTGGAGGAGTTCCATAAGGTCCCTGCTGATACCCGCCTGGCTGCTGGTACCCACCTGGCTGTTGGCCATATCCTGGCTGCTGATACCCACCTGGCTGTTGGCCATATCCTGGTTGCTGGTAACCGCCCGGTTGCTGGCCATATCCTGGTTGTTGGTTGCTATAAGGATCTGTTGGCTGAGGTTGTGCTGGCTGAGGTTGTGCTGGGGGAGCGTACCCACCATACTGACCTGGCTGATTTGGGTCTTGACCCTGATTAGGATTCCAACTCATGTACATAGTCCTCGTTTCTGCATGATATGAGTTCCATATTGTAAAAGGTGTATCCTTCTACCTTAAGACAATAGATTAGAAACCTGGGCGCTGAGATACAGATCTCATAACTATCTCTTTTTCATAATACGTAGTATACTCTTAATGGTTCTTGTTGTGAACTACCTTGTTCACATAAAAAACGGTAATAATACCGTTTTTTATAAGTTTTATATGGGTTTCCTTCATATGGATGCTGTTATTTTTGATATGGATGGTGTCATCGTCGATAGTGAGATACACTGGAAAACTACCGAGGGATTTTTTCTACAATCGCTTATACCAGGCTGGAGCACGAACGATCAAGATAGGATCATCGGTCTCGGAGTGCTTGATTTGTACACCCTACTTGTTGACACATACCACCTGCAAAAAGCAAAGGAACAATTTCTAGCGATCTACCAGGAAATGGCTAACGAAATCTACGGACAGAAAGTGTCTCTCATAGAAGGTTTCACAGAACTACTCACTGCATTGAATACCAATCTTATTCCTGTCGCGCTTGCTTCTTCTTCCCCGACAAGCTGGATAAACATTATGTTGGAAAGGTTTCATTTACGTGACTCTTTTCAAGTAGTGGTAAGCGCAGATGAATTAACAGGACAGGGCAAACCATCTCCTGCAATCTATGTTCTAACAGCAACACGTCTGGGTGTTCGGCCAGACAGATGTATTGCTATTGAGGATTCGAAGAATGGAGTCCTTTCCGCAAAAAACGCTGAAATGTTTTGTATTGGCTTTCGCAATGGATTTAATGATGAACAAGATTTATCCCGAGCGGATATGATAATTCACCATTTTGCTGAATTTGACTGGAAAAATCTCCTCTAACTGCCATGACAAGCTCGGCTATGATCCGCTCTAAATGGGGTTAGACAGCCTTATAAACCACATGCTATACTGCCAATACGGAGAATATTCTTAATTTCAAGTATTGGGGAGATAGACCTATGGCAATAAGTGAACAAACCCCACAAGAGACTCCTAAGATTAAAGGAACAAGTCAGAAGCTAGAAGAACTCCATCGTTTAAAAGAAGAAGCAATGCTGGGCGGAGGCGTCGCACGCATCGAGGCTCAGCATAAAAAAGGCAAACTCACCGCACGGGAGCGCCTTGATCTTCTCCTAGATCCTGACACATTCAATGAACTGGATATGTTTGTTACTCATCGTTCAAAGGATTTTGGGCTGGAAGAGCAGAAAATTCCGGGCGATGGCGTTGTCACTGGATATGGGCAGATCGATGGCCGTCTGGTCTATGTATTCTCACAGGATTTCACTGTTTTTGGAGGTTCTCTTTCTGAAGCACACGCTGAAAAGATCTGCAAAATTATGGATCTCGCCATGAAAAATGGAGCGCCTGTGATTGGCCTGAACGACTCAGGAGGAGCTCGTATTCAAGAAGGCGTTGTGAGTCTGGGTGCGTACGCCGATATTTTTCTACGCAATACGTTGGCTTCCGGAGTTGTACCACAAATTTCAGCCATTATGGGCCCATGCGCGGGAGGCGCAGTCTACTCTCCAGCCATTACAGATTTTATTTTTATGGTGGAGCAGACCAGCTACATGTTTGTTACAGGGCCGAATGTACTGAAGACGGTGACGCATGAAGATGTGACTTTTGAACAATTGGGTGGGTCGATGGTACATAATAGCACTAGTGGAGTGGCACATTTCTCCTGCCCGAGCGAGCCTGACTGCATTCGCATGATTCGACAACTCATGAGCTTTATCCCTTCCAATAATCTTGAAGACCCCCCGAGATTTGTCCCTGTCGATGTACCTATACGAGCTGAGGAAGCTCTGAATACGATTATTCCTGATAACCCGAACAAACCTTATAACATGCTTGAGATCATAAAATATATCGTCGATGATGGCGACTTCTTCCAGGTGCAGGAGTACTTTGCTATGAATATTATCGTGGGCTTTGCTCGCTTGAACGGTCGCTCAGTCGGCATTGTAGCACAACAACCCCACGCCTTAGCAGGAGTGCTTGACATAAATTCGGCGGATAAGGCTGCACGTTTTGTCCGCTTCTGCGATTGCTTCAATATTCCAATCATTACATTTGAGGATGTGCCTGGTTTTCTACCTGGAGTAAGCCAGGAACATAATGGCATTATTCGCCACGGGGCAAAACTGCTATATGCATACTGTGAAGCAACCGTGCCCAAAATTACGGTCATCACACGCAAAGCGTATGGTGGAGCATATGATGTGATGAATAGCAAACATGTGCGCGGCGATATTAATTACGCCTGGCCGACTGCTGAAATTGCAGTAATGGGAGCGGAGGGCGCAGTGAATATCCTCTTCAAGGATGAAATCGAGAGCGCGAAAAACCCCGAACAAAGACGCAACGAGTTGATTGCAGAATATACCGAGAAGTTTGCTAATCCATACATTGCTGCCAGCCGAGGATATATCGACGATGTGATTGAGCCACGTTATACACGCGCGAAGTTAATTACTGCCTTGGAGATGCTGAAGAATAAAAGGGATACGAACCCTCCTAAGAAGCATGGAAACATCCCTTTGTGATGATGTCAATTGCTAGTGGACAAATGAGCAAAGAGCAACTTGCAGAATGGCTACAAGAAATGGTGAGTTAATCTCTCTCTAGCAA
>DATMNR010000554.1:0-2967 GCA_035568795.1 Ktedonobacteraceae bacterium | reverse complement strand
GGTTCGATGTGCGGCACCGCAAACTGGGTATGTGGGCATACGCCCTCAATCGCATCACTGGTATCGGCCTGGTTGTGTACCTATACCTCCACCTGGTTGTGCTAAGCACTTTATCGCGAGGACCAGGCTCCTGGGATGCCTTCGTCTCGTTGGCGCGCCAGCCATACTTCCTGGTACTCGACGTCATCTTGCTCGCCGGTATCCTCATTCATGGTCTGAATGGCTTACGTATAGCGCATACCAGCTTCATTGGTGTGAAGAGACAAAAAGCCCTCTTCAGCGCGTTGATGCTGGTAGCCCTGGTCGCTTTAAGCGCTGCAGCGTGGAAGATCTTTGGAGGTTAAGACAATGCAAAATCGACTGACACAGGAAATGATGGAAAACCCATTTGCAGAGGAGCCAAAAGGTCCTCGACATGGTACTGGCAAGTTTTCACTGGTGTAGCCCTGGTACTATTGCTTGGCCTCCACTTCATCGCGAACCACTTCATCGCAACAGGTGGCATACGTGATTTCGCGGACGTGGTATCATACTTGCGCAACCCCATAGTCCTTGTATTGGAAGTACTGTTTCTGATCGTCGTTGCAATCCATGCAATGCTCGGCGTGCGCGCGATCGTAATAGATTTTGGGATTTCCAGTCAAGCCGAAAAACGTCTAAGTCAGGCTCTCACTGTAATAGGCGTACTTACTGTAGGTTATGGCCTATGGCTAACCTGGGCCATCATACACTGAAACCAAAATAAAAAGAGAAAGCCAGCAAATTTGCTGGCTTTCTCTTAATTTACTAATCAACCATGCTCAAATCACTTTTCAGCATTTCTGCTTACTCAAATAACCGAGCATTGATACTTACTTAGTATCCTCTACTCGAATAACCGCCTCGGTCGCTACTGCGTGAGCCGCCACGTCCGCTTCCGCCTCTGCTATTATTATAGCCGCCACCTCTGTTGCCGCCGCCATACGAATTGTCGCGTTTCTCACGGGCCTCGTTCACAATGATCTGGCGACTACCCAGGGTAGTGCCGTTCAACTGATCAATTGCCTTGCGAGCCTCGTCATCGTTACTCATTTCTACAAAACCAAAACCCTTACTGCGACCCGAATCACGATCAGTAATCACAGTAGCTGAAACAACCTGTCCAACTTGCCCAAAGAGATCAGCAAGCTCTTGCTCCGTCGTCTGATAAGACAGGCTTCCTACATAAAGTCTCAAAGCGATATGCTCCCACATCGACGCCAACAAACTTATTGCGTTCGGTGGAAAACACATTCTTCCCACATAAGCGAAACAACAACATCTGACGTCATACATCTAGTATAACATACTTTACAACTCCTTTATTCCTGTTTCGCTTTTCTGAATTGAGCCAGCGGTATGTTAGAATAGTAATGATGCTTTTATCCTTCAAAGGAGGTAGTACACGATGGATCTAAGATCAATTCAAAAGCCATTTAAAGAGAAATACCGAAGCGATCCCCATACGGCGCAAATCACACTCAAAGCACAAGGATCCCAAACAGAAACCCCAATGTCCTGTTCTGTCGATATCGGACGTGCTCTCTATCAAGCTCAAGCCCACAGTGGAGTTGGTGGAGCAGGAACCTCTGCCTGTTCCGGGGACTTGCTCCTTGGAGCCCTGGCTGCCTGTGCGCAGATTACCTGCCAGATGGTCGCTACATCTATGGGGATTCCAACAAATCATATTGAGGTAAAAGTGGAGGGAGACCTGGATCTTCGGGGTACACTGGGAATTTCAAAGGAGGCGATCGTTGGTTTTGAATCGATTCGTGTCTCCTTTGAGATAAATGCGCCTGATGCAACAGCAGAACAGCTGGCTGCCCTGCGCGAGAAGACTGAGCAATATTGCGTAGTTATGCAAACCCTTGCTCATCCACCTGTAATTCAGGTAAACTGGCATGACTAACTCGCAGGAAAAAGAGTGAAGATGGGCGCTTCGCGGACCATTCCCCTCCTTTGTCTGCTTGATGCCCTCTATCCTCGCATTTCCAGTCTCATAGTTTATACAATCACATCTTCTAACTGGCGTCCTGTATAACCCTCATAGTCTGGCCGCTGGCTTTGGTAGACTCCAAACATTAATGGTGATGAAATCATAAAATCAGCGGAGGCCCTGTTGCATGCAACCGGAATGTTCCATACAACGGCAATACGTAGGAGGGCTTTCACATCAGTATCATGTGGCTGTTGTGTGAGCGGATCCCAGAAGAAAATCAGTAAGTCAAGCTCGTGCTCTGATATCTTTGCCCCGATTTGCTGGTCGCCACCAAGAGGCCCACTCTGCAGTTTGTGAACCTCAACACCAAGTTGCTGTTCTAACAGCTTGCCGGTTGTTCCTGTTGCATAGAGTTCATGGCTTGCGAGCAGACTTTTGTTATATTCGGCCCACTCTAAGAGGTCGCGCTTTTTATTATCATGTGCCACAAGGGCAATTCTTTTCTTTTGTTCAATCATTATGATGTACCTTTCGTATTCCTGCTTTGCTCTTTTCAGGCACAGGGAAATCGTAAGTTTCCTGGTATTCATGACTGGGTATTTGATACTCTATACCTACTCAGCACTCTGGGAAATCTTCGTTCTCAGGCACTCTCACTTCGTAAGCATTTGAGGTGTGCTACACAGCACAGTGAGCGGTAATCAATCAGGAGATGATGCAATCCACTACAATGTGGAAAGTAAGAAGCGTACAAATGACGAAGGCTACGTTGGCCTTCTCACGATCTATACCTGTCAGTGGTATGTTTCCTGATAACCTTATTCTATCTTTTAACAATACATATTATACCATAACATATCATGCAGCTTATTTCATCCATTGTATGCGAGGGTTGTATACTAAATCGAATGATACCTAGCAAGGGAAAATATTGTGCGCCAACTTCCAACCGGTACTTTGTCCCTACTTTTCACCGATATTGAGGGATCCACACATCTACTACAGCAACT
>DATMNR010000553.1:0-3030 GCA_035568795.1 Ktedonobacteraceae bacterium | reverse complement strand
AATTATCTGTACCTCGTTCGTAAGAGTTTCGCTGGTTAGAATATTTTCGATGGTGCTTGCGATACGTGTTGCTCCTTCACCACCCCCCTGGAGGAAGATAGTATATCGATTGGGAAGGAGGTTCAATTGGGTTAACTTTCCGTTGGACTTCTCTCGATTCGACAGATCTGAACGGTAGAATTGAGCGCGCACTGGCCAGCCAACAAGATGCAGGCGTTCTGGGGCGAAACCGGTGGCAAGAGCTTGCTTGTATGTTTCGCGAGTAGTGGCGAAGGTTGCGTTGGCTCGTTGTTCTGTGAGCCATGAAGCATGGACACTGTTCGCATCGGAAAACAGCATGAGCAGTGGTATTGTCGACGAGCGCTGCTGTAGAACATACGCAACTTCATATGAGAGGAATGGATAGGTTGTGATAATCAGGTCAGGCTGTACTCGATCCAGCAGTGCATACAGTCGATGGCGCATCAAGCGTGCGAATATTTTGTGTGCCAGTAGCGATCGATCTGGTGTATCTAAGAAGCGAAACTCTGCGGCCCAAAGCCAAAGTGCGTCACGACTCACAAGGCGATAGTGGAGGTGGAAAAGAGGAGGTTGTGGGTCAACGATGGAAATTACTGCATTGTTCGTGTCATGAATAGCATTTGGGTGATATGTATCTTCGGGTTGTACAGTGTTTACAAGCAGATCGCGTAGAGCTTCGGCCAGGCTGACATGACCTCCGCCAGTTTTTGACGTGAGGATGAGTATGTTCTTCATTGACAAATATCACCTTTGAGATATTTTCTTTATGGGAGACTATATGCTACAATAGATGAAAGCGCAACTATACAAGGTGCATGGATTCGTCAAGTCTGCTTATTCAACAGAGGATTGTCAATCAGCACTATGTTTCCACATCGAACTCTCCTACCTTATCGATTAGAAGGGTGCGGACATCCTTTACTCCTCATCCATGGATTGGGAGTGACTTACGCCACATGGCAAAACCTGGTCCCTCTGCTCTCACCCCATTTCCAATTGATTATGGTCGAACTACCTGGCACAGGCACATTGAGAGACGCGGAGTTTGAAAAGCCGTACTATCCAACCTGCGCAGAAGCGCTGGAAGAGCTTCGTATTGCTCTAGGGATCGAGCAATGGACAATCCTGGCCTATTCTACTGGTACGCGGGTGTGCGAGGCTTATTTGCAGCTCTATCCGCAGCGTGTTTCACGCGCTGTTTTCCTCTGCCCTTTTTACATACGCAGGCCTCCTTACGCGATAATACGCTCTTTTTTAGGGGTCAATGCAAAGCGCGTGCAGATAGTGAACTGGTTGCTTGCAGATTGGCGACTATATGGATGGCTATGGCTAAGTGCTTTCAACCTGCAGCGGAATGAATACATTAGCGGCTGGATGAGCGAAATCAAATTATTACCTGTTGAAAATCTCAAGCGTGTGATTACTGATTTACCCAACCTGGGCCGCACACCATTTATCTTGCCAGGCACACCACCAGTGCCCATTCTCAACATTTGGGCCTCGCGTGATGCCATTTCCGCACGCCCGTCTCATCTACGTCCGAATGACGTGATCATTCCGGGTTGCCATAGCGTACCTTTACTGAACTCACAACGTGTAGTTGAAGTTGCATTACCATTTCTACAAGAGGGGGTTGATCGACAAGAACAACATTCACTTCACAAGCCACTCTCCCATAACACCGGCTATTGATAAAAACCTCATGCATACAATATAGTATCTTCAGTACTATGCTTGTACAGGACACCGATTATCCAATCCCGGCAAATAGCAGCACATGGATTCGGGAACACTACTACCAACCCTGGCCACCATTATCTTTCAAAAGAGAAAAGACCGGCAGGCATAAAATGGTTCAAGTTTGTTCGCTTATCTGAATCAGGAGCTTCTTACGATAACGACGTTGGTGCCAAATCCACCAGGTTATACCGATTAGAGGTGCCAGCGCTATGAGCCAGGCCATCCAGAAAGGCATAGCTCCTGGTCCAGCCACTCTAACGGGAAAACTTGCTTCACCCGCTCCCTGGGGTCCATTGAGTTGAATTATAATTTGCCATGCTCCACGCACTGGCATTCTTATCATACCAATAAGCGTATTTGTCTGGTTGAGTGATACCAGGTTCGAGTGCAGTTCTACAGCGTCGGTGCCAAGCCCCGGCATCATTATGACGCGGCCGCTCAGTCTTACATTTGTTTCGTGAGGTACAACTGTGATTTCAGACGCTTGATCCGCCACGGGAGGATCCTGATAGAGGTTGACATCGATGATATAGGAGCCAGCGATCAAAGTCTCAGTGCTAGCAGGTTTACCACTCGCCCTGGCCATGCCGGGAAGAAACGATAGAGCTATTACAAAAGCGAAGATGGGAACGAAAACACTGAGCAGTACTTTGCTCCAGTTTATAGAAACTTTTCTTTCCAAAGCTGAGCCTCTCTCACCGTTTATTCCAACGCCAGATATCACCGAAGTTTGCCCCGGCAATTGCTCCTAATGCTCCAAACGCGAGGATGATCGGTACCGCAATCAAAGCAGTCTCCAATCTCAAATATGGCAGTATTGTAACACCGGGCTGCTCCAGAAAAACTTCCAGTAGATTTAATGAGCCCATTAAGAGGCATGGGGCAATTATCAATTGAGGTATAGTTATGATTACCCCCA
Organism: Ktedonobacteraceae bacterium; assembly: GCA_035568795.1. Lineage (GTDB taxonomy): Bacteria > Chloroflexota > Ktedonobacteria > Ktedonobacterales > Ktedonobacteraceae > DATMNR01. The sequence continues at coordinate 350 of DATMNR010000553.1, read as the reverse complement.
ACAACCAGACTCTACGTGTATATCCACCCAACGGATACCCTTTGCGCTGCCGCCAGAAAGCCACACCATCCACGATTAACGCTGAGAAAATGAAAAGCAGCGGCAGCCAGGCGTCGGTTGCGTTAAAATATGGTATTACTCCAGGAACCCGGTATGACATGCCTTCCTGAATTACGGCAGTGCGAATGGCCCATGGTACAAATAGTTCTTCGAATACGGTGTGAAACGCGAGAAGGAAGACTGTCAGCGTTGCTGCTCCTGGTTTGTACGTGAGCCGTGATGCACCTATCAATGCAAGAGCGCCACAAGCGGCTACTGGCAAAGCATATGTAGGAATGAGGAGCAGACCG
>DATMNR010000552.1:0-4722 GCA_035568795.1 Ktedonobacteraceae bacterium | reverse complement strand
TGGCTGTAGCCGAGAGATACTTATCTTTTACATGCACCAGGCGCCATTGGCGTATAATCGGAAAACCTTCAACGTCTAGAATAACCAGGCGATGTGTCTCCAACTCCATATCAAGAGCTACTTGTGAGATAAGAGCGATACCCAGGCCTGCCGCGACACCTTGCTTAATAGCGCTATTATTCCCTACCTCCATACTCACATGTAATGGTACTCCCGCGTCAACTAGTGCCCCCTCCAGTGCGGCACGCGTCCCTGAGCCGGGTTCGCGCAATAGAAAGTGTTCGCGTCCTAACTCCTCAATGGCTATATTTTTAATCCCTGCTAATCGATGCGTTGGCGCTGCCACAAGAACCAATGTATTATACGCCAGCGGTTCGATTTCAACTGGCATATCATCAGGTACTATACCCATCACAGCCATCTCGACCCGGTTGTTCATGAGTGCATCGATGAGCATCAGGCGATTCAAAACTTGTAAAGATATCTCGACTTGAGGATAGGTCTGATGAAACTTCCCAAGTAGACCTGGAACAATATATGATCCTACAGTCGTATCTGCCCCAACGTCCAGGCGACCATAATAAGGACTGCGAAGAGCTTCCATTATTTCCAACGTTTCATCGATCACCGAGAATATCTTCCGGCTGTAGAGAAACAGTTCTTCACCCGCCCGCGTAAGATGAGTCTTACGTCCAATCTGGTCAAAAAGTTTGACACCCAACGACTTTTCAAGATGGCGTATTTGTGCGGAAACTGCAGGCTGGCTGAAATGTAGTTCCTCTGCCGCACGTACAAAACTACAATGTTTTGCAACGACTTGAAAGGTAGCGAGTTGATGCAGATTCAGTGCGCTCGTTTGCATAGAAGCCCCCAACAATCATAAGCCTGGTACACTAACCGATCTCAAGCAAAACAGGTGGACAGAGTCGATACCCATACTGCTCGCTAAAGCCTCTTACCCGAAAGATATGTGGAAAGCGTTGCCTTACAAAGAGAATACGTCCTGGTTAGTCTCTTGTCAATTCATCGTCCTTGCATCTCTACTCTACTGCGTTGTACGATGAGACCACTTGAAAATCATCGACTTACAATATGAGGATCGAGATGTCATATTTATTCCGTGGACGTGGCCAAAATCCCCAACAGGAAAAAAAACAACGCGCAGTAACGAAGCAACTCCCTGAAACGACATGGAATAATGATCCTTTACCGCTTGGGACACCTCCTGAAAATAAAGTTGTTGTGACTATCTCCCGACAATTCGGCAGTGGAGGAGCAGAGGTCGGTCGAATTGTAGCCGAGGAGAGTGGGCTTCTCTATGTTGATCAGGCAATAATTGGGGAAGTAGCAAAGCGATTGGGCATAAATGAAGAGCAAGCTGCCCGCCAGGACGAACAAATAGTAGGTGAAGTCGGGCATATTCTCGAAGCGCTACGATCGAGTAGCCCTTTCAATTTACACTACAACAACCTGTTTGCACCAACCGATTTACCAACGCAAGCTCAAGAATTTGCATATTTGCGCTTAACTCAACGCGTGCTCTTAGAACTGGCAACCGAGGGAGATGCGGTGATTATAGGACGTGGTTCACAATTTCTGTTACATGGAGCAGCACGCACGTTGCATATCTATATTTTCGCACCGCTTGATTTTCGCATCGAGCAGGTTATGAATCTTTATCATGTAAATCGAAATAGAGCTAAGGAGATGATAGAGCGTCGCGATTATGAACACAATGCCTATCTGGGCCGTTACTACGGTGGCAACCAGCATCAGCCAAATCTCTACCATCTTCTCATCAATACTGGCCTCTTTACATATGAATTGGCAGCAAATTTCATCCAGCAGGCCTTACCCTTAGTAAAGGAAATGGGGTAGTAGGGGCGCAATGAATTGCGCCCGCCTTGGGTGACGATTCCTGTTCACGGGCGCAATTCATTGCGCCCCTACTTTCTTTATTCGTATGCGCAAAATCCATAAGAGCAACAAACCAAGCAAACACGCTTCGACCGTTCCTGTAATCCCGGCGGCTAATGGTATGACCAGTATCACATATGTACCTGTAAGTGACTTCAAGAGAAATACGAGCAGGGCAATGTGTGTTGCAAGCGCAACTATATTGATCAAGAGGGGAATAACCGCATTCTTCAATGCATAAAAACTACGCATCAAAATTAACGAAGCAATATTTCCAGGTAAGCCAACAGCATAGCCAATCAGCGCCAACGCCGTTAAAGACGACGAATGTCTCGTGAAAGCTCCATGTTGGAAGAGGATATGAATGGCTGGCTTGCCAAAAACACTCAACAGAATTGCTACGGGAATACTGATTAGAACAGCTCCACCGACAATCCTGAACAGCAGGTGGCGAAAATCTCTATATTCTTTACTCGCATTCAAACTCGATAATTGCGGCAACGCGGCCAGCGCAAGCGTCTGTCCAAGCAGTGCCGCGGGTAAATCAAAAAGCATGAAGGCGTTATGTATAGCGGAAAGACTTGCCGTGTCTGGTAAATAGGAGGTAAAGGCCGTATCCATGACCAGCACTATCGACGAAATACCAACTGCCACCAGGTTTGGACCAAGCAGAAACATCACCTGGTGTAAGCCAAGATTTTTTAAGTCCCAGAAGAATGAATACCTGAACTTTTGCTTTACCAAACCAGGAATTTGAACGAGTACCTGGCATGCAGCTCCAGCTACTACTCCATAGGTGGGTCCATAAATACCAACCTTTGGAAACATCAAGGTCACCAGTAATCCACCGATCAAAGCAAAGTTATAAATTGCAATTGACAAAGCAGGTAATAGAAATTGGCGTTTGCTCTCTAGAACACCAGTAACTATAGTACCAAGTCCCAAAATCAGTGTATGGAAGAGCATTATGCGTGTTAATGAAATGGTTAAACTCTGTACAGCGGGGGAGTATCCAGGTACTAACAAGTGGCTTACGAAGGCAGGGGCTGCGAATTCAGCAATCAGAACAAGGCTTGTGAGTGCCACCAGCGATACATTGAATACCAGGCTTGTCAGGCGCCATGTTTCGCTCTGTCCATGCTCCTTCTCATAGGAAACAAAGACAGGAACAAATGCCTGAATAAGCGCACCGCCGGCGATAAGGCTGAAAAGAAGATCAGGCAAACGGAAAGCAGCGTAATAGGCATTCGCTTGTGGGCCGGTGCCGAAGAGAGCATTAAACAGTGTCTGGCGAATTACACCCAACCCACGCGAAGCCAGATAGGCCATCATCAGTAAAAACGCTGCTTCTGCAATTCCAAAGCGGCGGATGGCGAGATCGCGGCCCGGGCGAAATTTTTCAAGACGAAATCGAAATCGAAAAGGTCCAATGCCCCATTGGTCGCTATGATGTGAGGAAGTAATGACTACACCCGATGTTGTTGATTCTTGCTTTTGAAGATCAACAGTTGCAACGGTAGTAGTTGATATATTCTCAGAACCTATGGAATCTTCTGAAATGTTTTGCTCCATGAAATGTTTGCTTGTCGGGAGCACCAGTTTCTCATCCTGAGCATCAGCGAAGGATCTCACATGATTGACACATAGATCCTTCGCTGATGCTCAGGATGACAGCTAGGGCCGATTCGTTTCTCCTCGCCTGATGGCTGCTGGTGCAATTTGTGAAATCAATAGGGAACCTCTCCCACATATGTTGAGACTACCTTGAACCTAACTGCCGTCGCACTTCATTCATATCGTAATAGAGTGACTCCCGAACAATTTTGCCTTTCTGCCGTACGACCACAGTAACTCCTGGAATAGAGAACGAGCGACCAGAAGCAACGAGTCCTGGATAATCTCCCGAATGGGCTCCGGAAGCAACCCATTCAACTGTCAACTGATTGCCGTGTACGATTCTATTGGTCACAGCGATATTCAAGCCAGGGATTGCTGCCATTCCAGCACTTTTACGAGACATTATTGCAACACGACCAACAAATGGATGTGGATACATACTGTCCTCAACAACGGCATGCTCAGCGTAATCGTTGTACAATTGATCTACATTCCCTTGCGACTGATTCGCCAGATGTTCGTCATGGCGCTGCATATGATCAACAGCATCCTGTAAATTTTCCTGTGGAACAGGTTTCGTTGCAAACTGGCGTGACGCGGCTGCAGCTACGATTGCACCAACACCAGCAGCAGAAACACCCATGAGTGTGAGTTGCTTCATAAATTGACGGCGCTGCATTTTCCCTTCGCGAACTTCGTCAACCATCTCGGGAATAGTGTATTCCTCTTCCTGCATAATGTCCTCCTGGCCTGACTTACAACATTGCTACTTACTACTTGCCTATGAAACCATGTCGACTACATGTGCTCACAGAACTCCCTAAGAGTAGCATCAGTATGTGGTGAAGCTGGTTGTGCTTTCGTTAAGAATGCGCAACAATTCAAGAAATACGGTTAAATTTTATCAACCCCGAATAAGATATTGATACAAATGACACAAAAATTGATAGCACTAGAATATTGTCAATGTTCCCACAACTCAGATAGGATACTCGATGGATCATATCTTTTAAGATTTTTGGGGAAAGCAGGAGAATTCTATGCGTCTTTCTAGTCGAATTTTGTTAATTGCGGCGCTTATTGTGACTTTAGCAGTTGGGGTGATCCTGTTGGACCAGCGACCTATTGCATTAATAACTTCAGTGCCGTTTCATGCACCACGGGTGCGCTAATGAATCAGGTCAGTAA
>DATMNR010000551.1:0-4020 GCA_035568795.1 Ktedonobacteraceae bacterium | reverse complement strand
ACCCCGCGCCCCGGCAAAGGGCTTTGACCTCTTCACTCCTGATTTATGAGTTGATTTCAGAAGGCGAAAGAAATAGCTTATCCACATAAGTATCACGTTTGGTGGGAAAAGTAGCATTTGCTTTATGGTAGGTGGAATCAGGGGGATCATGCGGATGAACACATGAATTGGGATAGTGTGAAAGGCCACGGGAGGCAGATAAATCGGCACCTACGAAAGGTTGATAAACACTCTAAGCCTGTGCTAGCGAAAGATGTTGAGTGTGCTTATTTTACGGATTTGGCAAAATGTTGTCGATTAAAGACCAAACGTCGCCAGGTTCCCAGGTAGCACGATACCAAACAGCGATCTGCAGATAGTGGTGTCCAAACTGTGGAACTTGCTTGAGAATTTTTTCGAAATTTGAAATAACATAATACAGATTTTTGGCGGTATGAAACCAGAGCGAATGTTTTACTCCACCAGAGTCTGTATAAACCAGGTGAGCGCAGGTGGGATCATTCAAGTCGCTCGCTGCAGTATCGATTTCGGACTGAGGTATTTGAGAAACAAGCGCCTGTCCATCTGCGTAGTTAACGCCGGTATCAAAGACCCATTTCCCTCCCTGCATACGCCAGGTAGCACCATACAAAGGTAACTCCCAGATGATGCGCGGCAGCATCTGAGGCATCGTTTTCAGCGTGTATGCCAGTAGCTGTTGGAGCCAGGGAACACTTACTGTTGGTCCAGGAGAGAAATACGACTGGTCTACTGCCATGATGACCATAAAATCTGCGGCTTGGGCAAGCGTCGACCAGTTCTCGAAGCCATTCAGATAATAGTATTCGTCATGGTCGCTGAGCTTATGGATGAGCGCTATGCCGTAGAGTTTGTGCAAGGGCTTGAGAGCAGACCATACATGCTGATTGAACGTAGTGAAGAGTTGTTGGATGTTAGGATAGTTCGGATCGCCAGCTTCCATATCCATAATAACCCCATCGTAGTTGTCGCGTTTCACTTCTTGAATAATGGGGTCGATAAAGCTCTGATTGGTTGAAGCTTTCGCGATGTAGTCAGATTGCTGTTGAGAGGTCCACGATCCCGGTGCGCCATCGGTTTCCATTGTAACGGTCAGATAGACCATGCCACCTTTGCTATGGACAAGTTGCACAACATTATCCATGCTCAGATTGCCAGAAATGCAGTTATTACTCTGCCCATTGATCAGGTGGCCGTTGGTAGGATCGACCCAGCCAGTTCCGACCAGGGCAGCATCAGGATTGGTATCGGCTGTTTTTAAGTAAGCCTGGATACCACGCTGGCAATCTTTGCCAACGATCCAACCCAACGAAGCAACTTTTCCTCGCATGAGATGTTGAGGAGTAGAGGGATTCTGCTGGGGCTGCATTGGTCCCATGTCCAGGTAAAGGAGCGTGGGACTCTGAGGATCGTACAATCGAACCAGGCCGATGGCAAGTAGCGAGAGTAACGTGATTGCTATCAATAGAAGAACTCTATATTTGGAGAAAATATTTTGAATTTTGCCTGTCTGTTTATTTTCTTCAGGTTTCAATAACACATGATGCATTGGCTTCCTACGAACGTAGGGGTACGATTGATCTGGATAGGATGGGGGGCGTTTATTCGTTTGTCTCATCTGACTTCTTGGATAGTCAGATTGCATTGGTGGCACTGGTTGGCGCCTGCGTCGTCCTCCTGGTGGAGTTTCCACTTTTTCTCCGTTTTTAGGTAGGAACCTTCTCTCAGGAAACCTGTTCGGATTTTCTTACCGATACATCTTAACATAATTTTATATAAGGTGAAATAGTATGACCCAAAAGGGTAGGGTTTATCGCAGGGCTCTTCTTCACCTGGACTGGCTCGCACGCGAGCCAGTGTTGTGAGAGTGTGGAGATTATTGTGCGCCCGCGGGCGCACAATAATCTCCACACTCTCACAAGAATAGGCTAAAGGGGCGCATAAGATGGAGAGCATCCGCATGTCATGCTGAGTGCAGCGAAGCATTGCGTCGTCCGAGGCGTGAGATCCTTCGCTCTGCTCAGGATGACAAAACTTGCTCAGAATGACAAGGTGAGATCGAGATGACAAGACTTGCACAGAATTACTTCCAACAAAATATAGAATATACATTCTAAATACTATTATAGCACAGCTGGTTTACTTAGAATGCGAAGATTAGACGTATGTTGGAAAGCCTAAGGTGGCAAATATTGTGAGAAAATTGTGTTGTTGAGGTTACTGGGTGTGATAGCTTTGTGATGCCAGTAATAGAAACTTGCATTATGCAAGGTACGCTTGACATATCCTGAAAGGAACAGCACTATGGCAGCACCATTCACTATCGGGATCGAAGAAGAGTATCAGATGGTGGATCGTCAAACGGGTCAACTGAGTCCACGAATCTGTACCATATTAGAAAAAGGCTACCCCATATTTGGGGAGCAGATCAAAGCAGAGATGTTGCAATCAACGGTGGAGATTAATTCGGATATTATGCCGGATATTCCCACTGCTCGTGAAGAAATGCAAACGATGAGAGCAAAGTTAGCGCAACTGGTTGCAGAGGAGGGTCTGGCTTTGATGAGCGCGGGTACACATCCTGCTGCTTTATGGCAAAATGAATACAGATCAGAATATGTCCGTTATGCTGAACTGGAAGAGGAATTGCAAGACGTTGCCCGTTCCATTTTGATCTTTGGCCAGCATGTTCATATCGGCGTTGAGAATCAAGAGAGTGCAGTCTTGCTCATGAACCAGGTACGTACGTGGCTCCCACACTTACTGGCGATCTCTTCCAACTCACCTTTCTGGGCGGGAAGATATACCGGACTCAAATCATACCGTTCTGCGATCTGGAAACCTTTCCCACGTAGCGGGATACCGGAGGTATTTCCTTGATGGAGTGATTATGATAATTACGTACAGACACTCATCAAGACAAACTGCATCGATAATGGGAAAAGGATTTGGTGGGATATCCGTCCTCATCCATTTTTTAGCACAATTGAATTCCGCATTTTCGATATGCCAGCAACGATTCACGACACGATAGCTCTTGCTGCACTTTGCCAGGCGCTTGTCGCAAAGTTAACCTGGCTGAATAATAATAATTTGTGGGCTCCGATGTTGTCTTGTCACTTTATCGAGGAGAACAAGTGGCATGCCATGCGCTCTGGACTGGATGCAGAGGTCATCGATTTTTCTCAGGGCAGGCGTCTCAGTATGCGCGATGCGATAGGCGAACTGCTTGATTTCGTAGATGAAGTGGTTGATGATCTAGGTAGCAGGCAGGAGATGAATTATCTACGTAATCTGCTCGAAGACCCACACGGCACAGGCGCGGATCGACAGATTGCTCTGTATCAAAAAACAGGCAGTATAAATGCCGTGATCCAGTTCTTGATGCAGCAGACGATGCAAGATATGGCATTGGAGATTGCTTAACTGGCTCTTTCATGATGCGGATGAACAATATTCTTCTCCGATCTGACGCTCAATAGGATTTGTCATCTAAAGGATAATCTGGTTAGAATGTTAATGGTAGAATAGGTATATCTCGCATGCACTGGGGGTATAGATGACAATCTCTAAGAATTCGGATCATCCAAATATTCTCTATATTCATTCGCATGATACTGGTCGCTACGTTCAGCCTTATGGGCATGCTATCCCGACGCCAAATATTCAACGTCTTGCCGAGCAGGGTATCTTATTTCGCAAGGCTTTTTGCGTTGCTCCGACATGTTCGCCAAGCCGCGCTGGCCTTTTGACAGGTCAATATGCCCATTGCACTGGTATGCTTGGCCTGGCACATCGCGGCTTTTCCCTCAACGATTATAATCGGCATATTGTGCATACGCTTCGCAAAGCGGGATATTATTCGGTGTTGATCGGCGAGGAACATCTTTCTAAAGACCCCAAAGATAGCGGCTATGATCTCGTATCTGGTGTGGAAGGAAAACGAGCCGATATAGTTGCTCAAGCAGCAGTCGAGTTGCTCAATCACGATCTATCTCAGCC
>DATMNR010000550.1:0-13961 GCA_035568795.1 Ktedonobacteraceae bacterium | reverse complement strand
CCAGATTGGGACATACGAGCAGCAAGCTGGTTCAATTGCGTGTGCTCTTTCCTCACTTAGTTCCAACCAGCAAGCCGATGCTAAAGTAGCTGATGTGCTTGTTTCTGTTACTGAAAGGTGCCAGGAGGAAGTCTATAGCGTACAAGCAGCATTGAACCTGGCAACAAATTTGCTGAACAACGACGTTACCAAGCTGGTCGGTCCCGGCTTTGCTATTACTGGCAGTGTGACAACGCAAGTTCTAAGCCAGCCAGAGATCATCGATACACAAGGCTCGCTTTCATTGAAAGTCATGGCAAGCGGCACCGCATTCTACCAGGTCACATCTACCAAGAAACAGGCACTGGCAAAGTTAATCGCTGGCAAAAGCCTCACAGCAGCGCTGGATTCATTGTCAAACCAGCCTGGCATTGCTCATACCACAATAACGATTTCTGATAACTCTGCTGACACATTGCCAGATGATGCGAGCAAGATACATGTAGTGGTTGTCAAATAATTGGAGACGATCCAAACCTGACAAGTTCCAACCCATGGGGCTGGAACTTGTCCCTGTAGCCTGAGTTCATATTCATCCTGAATACCCAATCACATCCGTACCACCTTGAGCGATGTTATGAAAATTGAAGTACAAAGGACGCTCGACGACAATAGTACCGCTAGAAGCCCAGACAGCTAACGACACCTCATATCCAGGCACAATGAAGTTGTTGATATTTAACGTGACACGCGTTTGTGGACCAACAGTCACGACCTGTTGTGACACGACGCTATTATGCATATAAAGCGTCACAGCAACCTTTTCACTACTCGTATTCGGGTTCTGCAGCGTCAAAAACTCATGAAAGCCGGGAGCAGTATAACCCTCGGCAAAACTATAGACCACTTTAGCAGGACCTGGCTCCCCCATCACATCTGTGCCACCTGGAATCGTGCCATCATACAGAAAGTACTCCTGACGTTCAGCCACAATGGGAGCGTCAGATGTTACCTCGGCCGATACCTGCGTCGTAGCCTGAGCAAATACGTTGGGATCGGAGGCAGCATTGACATCAAAGAATACCTGCGACATTGGTGGAACCTGGACAGTTTGAGGATTGACCGCGCCATTACTATACTCAAGGTTGATAGTAGCGTTAGCAGTCACACTCGAATCGAAGTTTGCCAGCACAAGGTATTCATGGAAATCGAAGCCTGTATAGCCCTCGGCAAAGAGCCAATCTTTACCGGGAGCCTGAGCGCCAACCACTGTTGCAGCTCCAGTCACAGCACCACTGATATTTGAGCGCGAGGTAGTAAAGTACGTTGGACGTTCGACGGCAACCGGTTGATCGGAGTGAACAGAAAAGGCGCACTTCGTGTTGATATTAATGCCCGTCTTCTGAGGGTATGTTGTACCGCGTTGACCTGGAGCCACAACGATATTATCGGTCGCAAGTATTGCGCCACCAGCATAATATGTTACGGTAACGTTGGCAGTTTTCCCTCCAGGTGGATTGAGGATCGTGACAAAACTTGAGTAGTTGCGCTGAGATTCAATATCCGCAAAATAGAAATCTGTCCCTAGCTGCGTTGCGCCTAGCACATCACTCCCACTATTGATGCCACGAAAGTTGAAATACATTGGGCGTTCCGCGACAATGCCCACCCCATTGGTTGCAGTTACAATCATCGAAAGTGAATGTGCCGCTATTGATTTGCTGTTAAAGGGGATATGTACATCAGCGTTGGCACTGACTGTATAACGGCTCTGTGGCGGTACACTATGCATGACGGCTGGCCCTGTGCCTGATTCGAAGAGGTATTGCACTTTGACTTGCGCAGTTTGAACCGGGTCAGGGTTTTCCAGCGTGAGATATTCCTCGAAATCATTACCGGAACTATCCAAACCAACACGCCCCTCGGCAAAGTACCAGGTAGTGCTGGTGGGCGCGGTTTGATGAGGAACCGCCAGACCAAGCGTTAGCAGGTTTTGTGAGAGATTGTAGCCATCATACGTACCCAGACCAGTGGCAAGGTCATAGGCGCTACCATCAGGATAGGTTCCGCTATTCCCCACATATTCGTTGTTATTGACATACCCCGAGACGGGCACAATATCATGAAAGGCGGCATTATAGGAAGTTCCAGTTGCCCCATGCGCTATATTATAGAGGCTGGGATTGAGAAAACCAACCATAAAAGCATTTGACTTCAGTGACACTTGATTGGCCAAAGCGATCAGCGCTGCCCAGGCTGGAGCGGCAGCAGAAGTGCCACCAAAGGGCACCCAACCTCCATTTTCTATGCATCCCAAAGCCTTGCAATAGACATCGTAACCTGTTTGTGGGTCAGCATTCAAAGAGACATCAGGCACTTCGCGAAATCCTGTAGAGTAGGCATTGGCAACACCAGGAGCCTGCTGCCAGTAAGGCATATGCCAGACAAGACTAATACCACCGCCGCTGGCTCCATTCTTAATATTGCGATCGTTCCAAACTTGCTCGAATTGATACGTGTTATTGAAGTTGACATGCAGCGTCGTGCCACCTACTCCTGTGACATAGGGCTGTGATGCCGGGTCGTCTACAGATGGTGTAATATTTGCACCTGTTTGCGGATTATAACATCCATTCGCGCCTAAATCACCGCTTGCAGCCAGAATGGTCTGCCCCTGGGCTGCAGCTACCTGGAAAAAGATATTCTCTTGCTGGATTTCGTTTGCCATACCAGAACCTTGCTCACAGAAAACCCAACTAGTGCTCACGACGGGCGTTACGTCGCTGACGATACGTACCCAGGCATCGTTATAGGCCGCCAGTGAAGTATTCGCAGCCTCGTATACTCGTAAGGAAGCCAGATGGGGGGCCAGGCCAAGAATCATCTCCATGTCAAGTTCGACCTCAGTGGCATTTGCACCTGCCGCACCTTTGAAGCCATCGATAGGAATTGTCTTAATTACAGTTTGATTGCCTCCAAAACATGCCGTATATGTGGCAATGTCACTGGCCGAAAATCCATCCAGTTCGAGCAAACCTACTGTTTGTCCTTCTCCCCTGAAGCCTGCATTGTAAAGTTTGCTAAAATCATAGGCTGTAGCAACCTGTGAAGGAGTGTAAGAGGTAGGAACCATAGAAATGCCAGGTTTAGGACAGACAGTGGAAGTAGAAGTCGTAGTAGGTGAAGCAGACGAAGAAGCTCCAAGACGTACCGTAGCATTCCCGTGAGCCAGGGGATTGCGATGATATTGTATAGCGTTATCGAGCCCACTGACCGTAGCGACAAGGGGCGCGAATTGAACCGGCAGCGAGGGGGGATTGGCATTGGCATAAAATTGCTGGCCTGTTGCTGAACGATAATTATTGATCTGTACCTGAAACGCATGTTGCGCCTGGGCAACGGTACCAACAGCATCAATAATGAGATGATTAGGATACGTCGCGGTTATAGTAAATCCCTGCGAACGTAGAAAAGCGCTCATAGCTGCCTCACTTTGCGGCAATGGACCGTAAAGAGCAGCAAATGAAGTGGGGTTCAGGTAATGACGATACAATGGGGATAGTGGATCCGTCACTTCGCGAAGATAGCTTGCCAGATTGGCTGTATTCCGCAGATTGAGACCAATTGCCAGTGAGATTTCTTGATTCACAGAGGTGTTAGATAAGAGTTGGCTTTTGCTTGTATATGACGAAACACTGTCTGAGAGTGAAACACGTGGATTTGCAGGTTGTGCATGTGTGAAAGGGGAAATAAAGAGCAGGAACAGCGCGGCTATAAGCATGACGCTAATCAGCGGAACTACAATTCTTGGGTGCATTGATCTAACTCGCATACAAAGCCTCTCTAAAAACACTCACTAAATATCGGTTTGATCGATCCTGAACAATCAATAAAGGGCAATGGGAACCAGACGACGGGAACCGGCGACCGCGAGGGTCGCCCCTACATTTATCGAACGTTAGCTAGCGCGTTTTCCGTGGATGCCGGGTTTTAGAGTTAATTTTTGTGGGCTTTTGTAGGAATTTTGAAAGAATAAACCAGTATTTCATGGGTCTAGCAGCCATTACGGCAAGGTCGGAGCAAGCCCCGTCCCTACAGTACAACGCCTTCACAGGCCCATTCAGGGATGGTCAGGTGTAGAAAACAAATTTGGATTGAGTGGTTCTGGTACTTTTTGGTGACAATGTGGGATATAACAATTGAAACGTGAGAATCGATATTGATGTCATCTCTGCGTCTATAAAGATAAGAGACTTCAAATATTACATAAGAAAATTGAGTGATGCTTTAAGAATATGAAGCGGAGAAAATAATGCAAAGAATAGCCATGATTTTATGTATTGTTCTTGGTTCAATAGCGAGCGCGTTCATAAGTTTCATGCTTGGAAGTTTTTTTGGACTTGTAATCTGGTTCTGTGTTTTTGCATTCATAGCCATAGAAGTTATATATCACCTTGGCGCGAAAGGATCGCTGCTTCGCTCATTCAAATCAAATTCTGTTAGTGAAGTACCTGATACTAGAATTGAGCAAACAACACAATCGGCCCGTGGTTGGTATGACCTGGATTATAGAGGACGGGGAAGAAACTAGCGGTAATACTACATCGGCCATATTTCTGCCTTAAATCGACCCCAAAAATCCCCTTATTGCTTGTAGAAATGCCTCTGGTTGCTCCAAATTAGATAAATGCCCCGCATTTGTAATAACAAAAAGCTGTGCACCTGGGATTTGTGAGGCATACTCCTGCGCGAGACTCGGAGGAGTCAATGCATCCTGCTCGCCAACAATGACGAGTGTGGGGCAAGAAATATGTGCAAGCAGATCAGTAGAATCGGCCCGTTGCGCCATGCCTCGCGAAGCGGCTGCAATACCCTGAACTGTAGCGGCTTCGATCATTTGCCGCACACGCATTTCTACTTCGGGATGATGCAGTCGTGTATATTCCGAAATTACACGTGGCACCTGGAGATCAGCGATTGCTCCTGTCCCTTGTGTCTCGGCGATACGCGCGACGTTTTCGCGGTTGGCTTGCGCTTCCAGGGTATCTGCACCTGGGCGCGTGTCGGCCAGGATTAATCCAGATACCCGCTGGGAGTATTTACGCAAGAAGGCGAACGAGGCATAACCGCCCATTGAAAGGCCACATAGAACAACCTGCTGTATTCCCAGCGAGTCCATCAGTCCTGCTACGTCATCAGCAAATAATTCCATGGTAGATATGGGGTTGGTGATTTCGCTTTCACCAAAGCCACGCCAGTCGAGAGCTATGAGGCGGTAACGTTCGTCACTCAGGAGCGACATAAGTTCGCCCTGCCACATTGATCTATTGAGTGGGAAGGCAGGTAGAAATAGGATTGGGAGGCCTATGCCGTGGTCGTCATAGCCCAGGTTGGTGTTGTTGACAGATATTTTCATACTTGACCTCTAAAGTTTTGTTTTTGACTCACCGCCTTCGGCGGCGAGAAATTTAAAGATGCAGGGGACTTCGTCCCCTGCACCCCTTAAGTCAGTGCCTCTTCGAGACACTCTGCATCCCTTCAGTCCGCGCAAATGGGGTTTCGTGGAGGGCTTCCAAGACCCTGTGATTCTGCACTCCAGAGATGCTATCGCTATTCACTCTTGACTCTTTACGGCTCCGTCGGCTTGCTCGTGGGCATGATATGAACTGCGCACGAAGGGACCAGATTCGACATGGCGGAAACCCATCTTTTTGCCTTCGGCTTTAAGGGCGGCAAATTCTTCGAGTGGAATGTAGCGTTGGATGGGTAGGTGCTGGAATGATGGGCGCAGGTATTGCCCGATAGTGAGAATATCGACGTCGTGTTCATGCATGTCATGCATAACTTCGATCACTTCATCCCATGTTTCTCCAAGGCCTAACATGAAGCCGGACTTGGTAGGTGCAGCGGGATTCATTTCCTTAGCCCATTTCAGTACCTGGAGAGAGCGCTTGTATATTGCCTGTGGGCGCACGCGCCGGTACAACCTGGGTATCGTTTCGACGTTGTGGTTGAAAACATCGGGCTTCGCGTCGATTACGACTTGCAGCGCTTCATAGACTCCTTTGAAGTCTGGTGTCAGCACTTCGACTTTGCATTCAGGATTCAAACGGCGGATCCAGCGAATGGTTGCGGCGAATATAGCGGCGCCACCGTCTTTTAACTCGTCGCGATTGACAGAGGTGACGACGGCATGACGCAAGCCCATATTCTGCACCGCTTCAGCGACACGTTTTGGTTCCTCCCAGTCAAGTCCAATCGGGCGACCTGTTTCTACGGCGCAAAAGCCACAACTGCGCGTGCAGATGCGCCCCAGGATCATGAATGTAGCTGTTTTATGTCCCCAGCATTCGCCTATATTTGGGCAACGCGCCTCTTCGCAGACTGTGTGGAGTCCTTTTGTCCTCATCAGTTGCTTGAGGTCGTTGTAGTTTTCTCCTTTGGGGGGTCGTACTCTGAGCCATTCAGGTCGACGTTCTGGAATCATGGTCGACATGTAGTTTTCCTTCTAAAACTTTTTTGCCGTCTACGGCGGCGAATAGGGAGTGGTGAGCGGGACACCCTGCACCCCTTAAAGTTCGCGCCAATTGAGCGAAGCTTTCTAACCCCAACTGTCAACTAGTATACATCGATTTCTCGGCTGTAGCTTTGCAATTTGGTGCGTACAGTTTGCAAGAAGCCACCTGCCCCGGCACCATCCAGGATGCGATGATCGAACGAGAGAGAAAGGTACATCATGTAACGTACGGCAATTGCATCATCTTCGATTACCACCGGACGTTTGACTACTGCATCCATACTAAGAATACCGGCGTGCGGCTGATTGATAATTGGCACTGATAGTATTGTACCAAATGTGCCAGGGTTATTCACGACGAAGGTGCTGCCTTGCATATCTTGTATGGTCAGCTTGTTGGCGCGGGTACGTTGTGCTATGGTGGATATCTGTTTGGCCAGTCCAGCAAGCGTGTATTGATCCGTGTCATAGAGTGTCGGGACAACAAGCCCTACATCGGTAGCAACAGCCATACCAAGATTGATGTGCTTTTTCACAATGATCTTGTTATCTTCGGTCCAACTTGAATTCATGTATGGGAATTTGCGGATGCCTTCACAAACGGCTTTCATGACGAATGGCACATAGCTAATACTGTAACCTTCGCGTTTCTTGAAGTCTTCTTTGTTCTTCTCCAGCCATTTGGCTATGTTCGTCATATCGACTTCCACAACGGTGGTGGCATGTGGGGAAGTACGCTTACTACGTACCATATGCTCCGCTATCGCCAGGCGCATGCGGCTGGGTGTGACTACCTCAATCCCATCTTCTTCAAATGTTGTGGAAGGGGTGGACGGGGGCGCAACAAATTGGGACCCTACGGGCGCTGGCGTGAAAATAGTTTTGCCTGTTCTCGTCATCCCGACTACCGGCGCAGTAAATTGGGGTCCTACGGGCACCTGTCTCTGTTCGACATAAGCGAGAATATCTTCCTTGCGTACGCGCCCACCGATGCCTGTACCTGCAATTGAGTTCAAATCGATATCATGCTCACGTGCCAACCGACGTGCTAGTGGTGAAATACGCTGCCGTTCTTCCACATGCACACTTGAGGCTCGAGTGGATGCTTTTGAGCTGTTACCATCACTAACGCTCATGTTTTCCCTGACCATTACATTAGCGCGATCAGGATTTTCAATAGGGGCTACATCAGGGCCAGGCACAGGCTCGGCTGGTGGAGAAGCTGAAACATCCGCATTCTCTTCAATAAGTGCGATATCCGCGCCTACTGGCACTGTCTCATCTACTTTGACGAGAATTTTGGCCAGGCGACCAGCCACTGGGGATGGGAGTTCAGCATTTATTTTGTCCGTTATTATTTCAGCCAGGGATTCGTCTCGTTCTACCCAGTCGCCTTCGTTTTTCAGCCAGCTTCCTATCGTCCCTTCGGCTACAGATTCGCCTAAGCGTGGCATTTTAATCGATGTTGGCATGTTTGACTCCTTTGTCAATGAACTAATATGCTGCAAGCTTGCGGGCGGCAGCTAGAATTTTTTCCATGCTGGGCAGGTATGCTGCCTCTAATGGTGGAGCGTAGGGAAATGGTGCATCTGGTGCGGCTACACGCGTGATTGGGCCGTCGAGGTACTCGAATAAATCTTCGGCAAGAATAGCTGCCAGTTCAGCGCCAATGCCTCCGGTGAGTGTATCCTCGTGAACAATTAAGACCTTGTTTGTGTGCTTCACTGATTCTAGAATGGATTCCTTATCCAGTGGTGCGAGGCTACGCAGGTCGATGATTTCGACTTGCAAATCATCCTCTTGCTCGAGTGTCTGGGCAGCTTTTAAGCATTGATGCACCATTGCACCGTACGTCAGAACGGTCATATCCTCGCCCTCACGGCGAGTAATTGCCTTGCCAATAGGCACAACGTAGTCTTCGGTCGGAAGTTCTTCACGCAGCTCCGGCAAACGATAAAGCAATTTATGCTCCAGGTAGAGTACAGGGTTGTTATCGCGGATGGCAGCTTTAAGCAGTCCTTTCGCATCGTAGGTCGTCGAGGGAACGACAACTTTGATACCCGGTGCATGGAAGAACCAGGCTTCCGGGCTGGCGGAATGGAACGGTCCGCCCTTCACGCCTCCACCTGAGGGACCACGAATGACCATCGGCACAGGCATGCCTGTGCGCCAGTACATTTTATTTGCCATATTGATGATCTGATCGAAGCCACAGGTGATAAAGTCGATGAATTGCATTTCGGCGATTGGTCTCATACCCATCAATGCCGCACCTACAGCAGAGCCGATAATTGCGTCTTCAGCCATCGGTGTATCGATAACACGCTCTGAACCAAACTCCTCGAGCAGGCCTGCGCTGACTTTGAACGCGCCACCATAGGTGCCTACATCTTCACCCAGCAGGAATACAGCCTCGTCACGCTGCATCTCTTCGCGAATGGCCTGGCCAATTGCTTCTAAATAGGTTACCGCGCTCATCGCCTTCCAACCTCCTCAGTAACAACAAATTCGGGTTTTCCAGTGTCCGTCATGGTATTGAAAGGTTTGCCTGTACGATGATCCAGCGCATTTATATAACGCTGGTCTTCTGCTCCAGTTTCACCAATGATTGCTATTGGGCCTTCAGGAGCAAATACGTAATTAGCCACTGTTGCCGGATCCGGTGCTGGACTCTGTTCCGCGAAATTGACAGCATCTTCCACAACCGCTTTGACCTGCTCTGCGATCTCAGCCTTTAGAGCTGACGTCAAAATCTGTTCTCTTGTGAGATACTCTTCAAAGCGTGGAATGGGATCCTTCGCTAACCATTCTTCGCGCAGTTCTGGTGGTACATAATCAGCCTTATCAGCTTCTGAGTGCCCACGCACGCGGAATGTTTTACATTCGATCAAGGCAGGGCCTTTATCACCTCTTACGTACTCAACTGCTCGCCCAAAGGTCTCGACGACTTTCAGCACATCGTTGCCGTCAACGCTTTCTCCCAGTATTCCATACGCGACAGCACGATCAGAAAGGTCTGCAATGGCAAACTCTTGATATGTTGGGGTTGAATAGGCATAGCCGTTATTTTCAATGACGAAGACTATGGGCAACTTTTGTACCGAGGCGAAGTTCAGAGCTTCGTGAAATGGTCCTGTGCTGGTTGCACCATCACCCATACTTGCCATAACAACGGTCGAACGCTTACGCATCTTCATTGTAAGCGCCACGCCACACGCCACGGGCAGCGATTCACCAAGCATGCTGATCATGGGTACGATGCCATGGTGCATGTCACCGATATGTATCTGACCATCACGACCCAGGGCAGGGGAATTACCACGAGCCAGCCATTGTGTCATTACTGCACGCGGTGAACATCCACGAGTCAAATGCATGCCAAGGTCGCGGTGTTGAGGCACGATGAAGTCACCATCACCCAGTGTCCATGCTGCTCCAACTGTCGTGGCCTCGTGTCCCTGAGCAGTGTAAACACCGCCCGCGACTCTACCCTGTAAAAAGAGCGTGCGCGTGCGATCTTCCATGGCACGCGTGAGTCGCATTAAATAGTAGATCTGCAGCAGGTTAGCCCGCTCCAGTCGCATAATGATCACTTCCTTTGCAGAAATAAAGAGCTATTACTCGTTCATGCTAGCACGCGCAAAGAAATGGTGTCAAGTTGTAGCTGACATAGTAGAGGCCCAGTCGCAGGCCAACCGCAGAATTTATAAGTTGAGGCGCGAACCGTTCCAGGAGTTGGAGACCTGGCTCCAATCTTTTCAACGCCTTTGGGAAGAACGCTACGATCTTCTGGACGACTATCTACTGGAAGTGCAGGCCAGCGAGCAAGACACTAGTAACCGTTTTGAGGACAGTAATGTTTGATTACCAATCTATGAACCCCCAAGTAGGGGAACAGGAATTTGTCGTGACCCTTCGACCCCCACCGGAATGGGTCAAGGTGGATTGGCCAGTGACTTTCGTAACCGGCGGCGTTGAAAGCGCTATTGAACGAGCAAAAGTGATCGCATGCGACAAAAAGGTCGTGGTAGCTTCAGCGACGATTGTGCAACAGTGCCTCAACGTTGGACTACTAGACGAAATCCACATCGACCTTGTACCATTCCTGCTTGGTGACGGTGTCCGTTTGTTTGAAAATCTCAAGGTAGCACCCGTAGCAATGGAAAATCCGCAGGCGAGAATCGGCACAGGGGTTACCCATCTCACATACAGCATCAAAAAGTAGGCTTCTTTTCTAGAAAAGAAGCCACGAATAGTTCATAGGGTCACTGTTCCTCGAACGATCCTGCGACCGGCGGAGTAGCCGTGATGCTGTCCGCGAACTCCCACACGAGTGCGAGCAGGCGCTCAGGCTGCTCGATCTGCGGAAGGTGACCAGCCTCGGGGATGAGTGCGAAGCGAGCGTTGGGCAACGCCTGGGCGTATGCACGGCCATAGTCAGGGTCCACGATGCCATCACTCTCGCCCCAGACGACGAGGGCTGGAATCTTCACGCGCCCAAGTCGGCGACGCAATTTCAGATCATGCATCCCCTGCCCTTGATCGTAAAGTTTGAGTGCCTGAAAGTTTGCAGCGATGGCTGCGACCCGCTCAGGACTGAGCGTGCTAGGGTCGACGCGGAAGGCCGCCGGGTTGTAGTAACTGAGTGCTGACAACTCGCTTGGAGTCAGGGGGAAGACATCGGCGATAGGGTGCCCCTCAACCTGAATGCCCGCAGCATCGACAAGAACAATGCTACTCAGACGCGTCGTGTCTCGCACCGCCATCTCGGCGGCAATCCAGCCACCCATTGAGGAACCGACGACCATGACATCCCGCAGATCACGCTGTTCGAGGAGATCGAGATAGGTGATAGCGAGATCGTCGATGCTGTTGAAC
Organism: Ktedonobacteraceae bacterium; assembly: GCA_035568795.1. Lineage (GTDB taxonomy): Bacteria > Chloroflexota > Ktedonobacteria > Ktedonobacterales > Ktedonobacteraceae > DATMNR01. Next base: position 2,587 of record DATMNR010000550.1, on the reverse strand, counting down.
CACTCAGGACGTGGCTCGCCCGCAAAGCCTGGGTGGGTCGGCACCAGTACATGTGCATGTGTGGACAGTGCTTCAGCCAAACCAGCTACAGTCAGCGGTCCCCCACCACCGTGCAAGACGAGAATGGGACGACCGCTCCCTCGCTCATCGATACGCATAGTCAAGCCATCGGCGAAGGACTCTCTTCGCGTTCTGGGAGGAGAAGGAGGTAAAGTGCTCATGTGATTCATCCTTTCTGTTGTGAACATTTCTCTGCTATTGCAAAGCTGCTCTCCTTGATATAAACTTGTTTATATAAGCATATTAACACAATGTCCTTATAAAAGCAAGTTTATATAAAGATATTTATATAGTGAACAGAGAGGTTGAATACATGATCGTCGAACTTCAGGACCTCGCGCTAGCCATCAAACGGTTGCAGCACCGTCACCACCGCACGCTCGATGCCAGGTTGGCGCCGCTGGGAACCACGCTGGTGCAGTGGGACGCGCTCCGCGCAATCAGTCGGAATCCTGATGCATCGTTGCACCGGCTTGCACAACTGACGTTCCAGACCGATCAATCCTTTGGCGCCCTGGCAGGCAGACTGGTAGATCGCGGGTTGATCGATCGAGTTGCCGGACCCGGGCGGGCGATACGCCATCGCCTCACGCATGCCGGGGAGGCACTCCTGAGCGAGGGCTACACCGTATACAATGAGGTGCTTTCGCAGTCATTCTCGACATTGTCGCCCACAGAACTCGACACCTTGTACGGTCTGCTGACATGCCTGCTGCATGGGCCAGGTGAGCCTCTCGCGGAGTAGAGGCGTACGTGGTGTCGATCACCTCTCAATATGACGTGCGACCAGCCACATGCACTGGTATGGTTCCAGCCCTAAAGGCCGATCTGCAGTGTGCGTTTGGCTGGTGATCATTTCGGTGAAGCTGAAGCCAGGCCCATATACCCGTAACCGATCCGCATCCATCTCCTGTGGATATTCGGAAAAATTCGCTATTACGAACAGTCTCTGGCCACCATCGTGGCGGACGTAGCCGAATAGATGTCCATTGCCGGTCTCGACGAACTCCGTTTCATTACCGTAGATCGCGGGCTGCTGCTTGCGCAGCGCGATCAGCCGCACCAACTCGGTGAAGATATGACCGTGCGGCGAGTTGGGGTCATTCTCTACACTATCCCGCCACGCCCAATCAGCTTTTGAACGGTGGACCCAACGGCTGTCGTCAGTTTTGTACATGTCAGAGGCAAAAGAGTACTCGTTCAATGTGCCAAACTCGTCGCCCAGGTAGATGAGCGGGATACCACCTATGCTCAGAATGATGCTGTGTAGCATCAGGATGCGCCGCACAGCCAGTTCAATCTGCTGCTCATTGGCAGACTGGATCGCCTGCTCCAACCCGGCCATTGAGGCCATCGTGCCTGAGACGCGGGCGTCGCCAGTAGCAGGGTTTTCCTGGAACGACACACCCCGTGCAAAAGAGCCAGGGAAGCGTCCAATGTAGAACTGGTTCAGAAACGACCGGTGGCCTATAGGATCGATCCACTCCCAACGAGCGTCGTTGTCATCAAAGGTCCAACCGATATCATCATGCGAACGTAAGTAGTTCACCCAGGCTGTACCCTGTGGCAAGCGGAAACGATTGCGCATCGAGTGATCGAGTAGTTTGACCTCGCTGGTCGCTAGAGACTCCCAGAGCAACGCCATTAGCAACGGATTATAACTTATCTGGCACTCTCGCTGGCTGATATAGCTCATCACATCATCCGGGTGAACGATAGCCTCGGACTTGAACAGCATTGCAGGGGCCGCGATGCGTGAGATGGAATTAAATGCCTGGATGATGCGGTGCGCCTCTGGCCGGTTTTCGCAGTTAGTGCCAAGTTGTTTCCAGATGAACGCGACCGCATCAAGTCTGAGAATCTCCACACCACTGTTGGCGATGAACAGCATCTCCTCGGTCATGGCACGGAAGACCGCGGGGTTAGCATAGTTCAAATCCCATTGGAAGCTATTGAAAGTCGTCCAGACCCACTTGTGGATGTCTTCCCGCCAGGTAAAGCTCCCGCGGCGCAACGTGGGGAAGATCTCACGCAACGTGCGCTCGTAGGCATCGGGAATTGTCTGGTCAGGGAAGAGGAAGTAGAAACGTTCGTATTCATAGTCGCCAGATTGAGCACGGCACGCCCACTCATGCTCGTCCGAAGTGTGGTTGAATACGAAGTCGAGCACAAGGCTTATGCCATGCTCGTGGAACTCGCGTGCCAGTTCGGCTAACTCTTCAATTGTGCCAAGCCTGGGATTGACGCGTCGGTAGCTACTTACAGCATAACCGCCATCGCTATTGCCCTCGGGCGATTCGAATAGTGGCATCAAGTGTAGGTAAGTGAGTCCGAGTTTTTTGAAGTAGGGTAATCGATCGCGCAAGCCACCCAGTGTCCCTGCAAACAGGTCGACATAACACACACCACCAACCATCTGTTGCGACTGAAACCACGCGGGATCGGCTTCGCGCCGCGCATCTAACTGCTTGAGCCAGGTAGGCCGAGCGAGCCAACTGCGCGCCGTCGCACCAAGAATCTCCTCCAG
>DATMNR010000549.1:0-11172 GCA_035568795.1 Ktedonobacteraceae bacterium | reverse complement strand
AGTGTCGGGTACATCTATTACGAATTTGTGATAAGGGGCGATGGGGCGTAGTTGCTCAACTGTTTCTTTCACGAGCTTAACCGCATCACATGGATTGCAAGCTAAGGTAAATTGTCCACTGGTGAGACGCGAAGAGTCTAGCAGATCGCTGACGAGACGTGATAAACGCCAGGCCTGGCTTATAATTATATTGGTGCCACGTTCGATGGTCTCAGGTCGCTGGTTGGAGCGAGCTACGATGTGGGCATAGTTGATGATGGGGGTTAATGGGCTGCGTAGCTCGTGCGCGATCATGGCAGTAAATTGTTCTTTACGTGCCAGTTGTTCCTTTAATAGCAGGTTGCTCTCCGAAAGCTCATCAATCTGCTGCTGTAAAGCCGATATAACATCGTCCTGTAGTTGTTCGTGCTCCACTTACATACCTCACCGATCTTCCTCACTTCATTTGAGGAGTAATTTGTAATGAGTAGTATACCCAGTTCGTAGTGGCACTGTGCCATAGGGATAGTTGTTATAGGATAAATTGGTAGTTTATCCTGGAGTCCACGAGTTTCCTCAGCTTTTATGTGTTATCTACACCTGTTAGCAAATCCAATTCTTGTAGTTCTTCTTGTGCTATCTCGCTTAATTGCGTCAGGTCCAGGCTTGGATCAGCATGTGAGATAAGGTGGTGGAGGCGCTCTACAATCCCCAAACGCATGTAGTGATCGGAGGTTAGTAATAACTCGCCAATGGTTACTTCTATCTGTCGCCGTTGCATTACTGCTAGAGTTGACTCTGTCATGTTTGTTTACTTCTTATTTGGTGTTCGCTGTTACTTTATTGTCATTTGTTTTGGTAGCTGGTGCTTGCGTGCTGCTCTCGTTTGTTTTGCTTTCGCTGGCAGTTTTCGTTTCACCTTCTTTGCTGGATTCAGTCTTTTCGGTCTTATCAGTGGTGCCGTTTTCATTTACTACTGCGCTGGAACCGTTGTGATCTGTTTTGTAGAAGCCGGATCCTTTGAAGACTACGCTTGCTGGGAAAAGCACTCTGCGGATGTTTCCACCACATTCGGGGCAGGTTGTTAGTGAGTCGTCGGTCATTTTTTGCCGGGTTTCGAATCTGTGGCTACATTCCCGGCAGAGATATTCATATGTTGGCATACGGTTGTTACCTCTAAGTTGTTTTGCTACGCGTTTTCAAATATAATAAGATTTCTAATTCGTTTCTTCTTCGTGCCGCCTGCGGCGGCGAAGGAGGAGGTTTTTGGGGGCACCCCAAACCCCGGCAAAGGACAGAGTCCTCTGCACTCCTGTTCGTACTGCCTGCGGCGGCGCAGGTGGGGGCGTCATGCATCCCGAATCCCGGCAAAGGATTGCGTCCTCTGCACTCTTGTTCGTGCCTCCTCTGTCAGCAAAGGAGGTAGGGTGAGATGCCCTAGACCCTGTCAAAGGATTGCGTCCTCTGCACTCCTGCTGATTCATTACAATGAAGATTACTATTATTATATAGCTTTTAGCCTCATTGTTGTCAATCATTTCATGGGAGTGCTAACAATGAAACGGTTATATTCATTAATATATAACGCGATTGGGGCCAGGAAGTATTCCACAGGGATATTCGAAGATAGCAGAGCAGGGTAGAAATTAGGCTTAATGGAGCTGAACATTTCACGAATGCATGGCTTTACTCGATACGTCCAATGTATTCCTTTACTTTTTCGGCTGCATCACGGGTCATGCCATTGAGGGCTGCAAGGTCGTCGATACTGGCCGCGCTGATTGCACGAACCGATCCGTAGTGCTTCATTAGCGCCTGTTTGCGCTTCGGACCGATACCTGGAATCTCGTCTAAAACTGATTTGAAAGTGCGATCAGAGCGCAGTTTACGATGATAGGTAATGCCAAAGCGATGAGCTTCATCACGAATGCGTTGTACCATGTAGAGTCCCTGTGATGAGCGCGGTAAGATAATCGGATCTGGAGAACCGGGTATAAAAATCTCTTCATTCTCTTTCGCAAGACCTACGGTTGGAATGTCGATATGAAGTTCTTGCAATACCTCCATTGCGGCGCTGAGTTGCCCTTTGCCTCCGTCGATAATAATCAGGTCGGGTACGGCCCATTCGTGTTGCAAAGGCACTTCTTGTTCTATTGGTAGGGCGTTCTCGCCCTCGTTTTGTTCGAGAGTGATCTCACTTTCACTGATATTTGAGGACTGCCTGCGAAATCTCCTGCGTAACATCTCCTGGTGGCTTGCGAAATCGTTAGGGCCTTCGACCGTTTTAATCTTGAAACGCCGGTACTCGCTGCTCTTGGGGCGCCCTGCCTCGAAAACAACCATCGCTCCGACCGAGTTTGTGCCTTGAGTATTCGAGATATCGTAGCATTCGATGCGTTGTGGGGGTGCAGCCAAGTTAAGCGCCTCTTGCAGTTCCTCCAGCGCCAGTTGTGTTTTCTGGCTATCGGTGAGCCACTTAATACGTTGCTGTTCCAATACCTCCTGAGCGTTTTGCTTTACCATCTCGATCAGGCGCAGCTTTTCACCACGTTTGGGTGCTGAAATGTTGACAGCGCCCCCACGTTTTTCCTTGAGCCAATTCTGGACAACTGCCTTGTCGTCCGGCTCGGCTTCGACAATCATTTCAGCAGGGACGTGCGGTGAACTTTCATAGAATTGCTGAATGAATGAACTCATCACTTCGCCAGAACTGCTATCGCGAGTACCCTGCAAGATAAAAAATTCTCGCCCAATGAGCTTTCCATTACGGAAGAAGAAAACCAGGGCGCAGGTCTCATCTTCACCGCTGGCAGTGGCAATCACATCCTGGTCGTCCTGTCCTTCAGTATGAATGACGCGCTGTTTTTCCAGGATTCGCTCGACTGCTTTAATACGGTCACGAATGCGGGCAGCCTCTTCAAAGTTGAGATTTTCTGCGGCTAGCTGCATCTGCTCCTGTAACGTTTTGACCACCTCGTCATGCTTGCCCTCCAGAAAAAAGATCACCTGCTGGATTACGGCATCGTATTCCTCTCGTGTAGCGTATGCGACGCAGGGAGCGATACAACGATGAATATAATACTGCGTGCAGGGGCGGGGCAGCAGCTTTTGTTTCCACCCTGACGGTGGTTCGCCGTTGCGGGGTGGTGCCCAGGCACTGGCATCATATCGACAGGTACGGAATGCAAAAAGCTTATTGAGCAAATCGAGCGTAGAGTCAACCGCGCCAGAGTTGGTATACGGCCCGAAATAGCGGTTGCCATCGCGCTGGAAACTGCGCACGCGGTAGACACGCGGAAAGTCCTCTGTCAGTGAAACCTTGATGTATGGGTAGCTTTTATCGTCACGTAGAAGTACATTGTACTTTGGGCGATATTGTTTGATATAGTTACTCTCCAGTACAAGCGCTTCGACTTCATTTTTAACGACGAGAAACTCAATATCTTCGACCTTTGCTACCATACTTCGGTTCTTCGGGCTAAGAGCGCTGGATTCCTGGAAGTAGGAACGCACGCGGTTATAGAGCGAAATGGCTTTGCCAACGTACAGAATCGTGCCTTGAGCATCTTTCATCAAGTAGATGCCTGGTTTATGCGGTAGTGAGTTGAGTACAGACTGGATTTTTTCGTTCATGACCTATTCCGAGGATTAGTGTTTTGGAGCTTTCGTCGCACATCTACAGTATAGCACATACGTATATATTACATTTGCCTGGCTCGCAATCGAGCCTATTTTATGAGAGTGTGAAAGTGACATTTTGTGTGAAAATACCATTAAATTTGTGAGGAAGTACCATTCAGAGGATAGTCAGAATGAGCGGGCTGTTGTATACTAAGGCTCGTTATCATCCTGTTCCACACTGTCGTTTCCTGTTGCAGAGAAGCGCGAGTTACATATTTACTCCGTAGGTTATCTGGTATGAGTTGTATTGGCACTGCTGGACATATTGATCATGGCAAATCCACCCTGGTTAAAGCGCTTACTGGTATAGATCCTGATCGACTGGCGGAAGAGAAAGAACGCGGCATGACCATCGATCTGGGCTTTGCCTGGTTGAAACTGCCAGGTGGACGCGAGGTTGGTATAGTAGATGTGCCCGGTCATGAAGGCTTCATTAAGAATATGCTAGCAGGTGTGGGGGGTATCGATGCGGCATTACTGGTTGTTGCTGCCGATGAAGGGATCATGCCTCAAACACGCGAGCACCTGGCAATTCTTGATCTACTGGGTGTGCGGCGGGGTGTAGTTGCGCTTACCAAGGCTGATCTTGTCGATGAAGAGTGGATCGAACTTGTGCGTGAAGAGATAGAGGAGCAACTGAAACCGACCACACTGGCCGATGCTGAGATCATCCCAGTTTCCGCATATACAGGGGAAGGGCTTCCAGCATTAGTTACGCAATTAGAGAGGATTTTTGACGAGAAGGAGGAGCGGCAAAACATTGCCCGCCCTCGCCTGCCAATTGATCGTGTTTTCACGATGACTGGTTTTGGTACCGTTGTAACTGGAACGTTGCTGGATGGTGTCTTCAAAATCGGGCAGGAAGTGGAAGTGCAACCGCAAGGACTTAAAACACGTATACGTAGTTTACAAATGCATGGACGCCAGATCGAAGTGACTACTCCTGGAAATCGCGTAGCTATGAATCTTGCGAATGTATCTCGTACCGAGCTAGAGCGTGGAAATGTGGTTATTTTGCATGGACAACTGCAACGCACAATGCTTATTGATGTGCATCTGCAATTATTGGCAGATACGGCGCGGCCACTTGGGCATAACACTCTGATCGACTTTTATAGTGGTTCTCAGGAGGTGCCTGCAAAGGTGAGGCTGCTCGATGTTGAGGAACTCAAACCCGGTCAGAGTGCATGGGCACAGGTGCGTTTAAGTCGTCCGGCGGTGGTTGCACGGCGTGATCGCTTTATCCTGCGTATTCCATCACCAAGCTCAACGATTGGTGGGGGTGAAGTAATCGATGTGCATCCACGTTATCATCGCCGTTTCCAGCAATCTGTACTGACAGCTCTGGAAACGCTTGAACGCGGAGCACCGGATGAGTTGGTGCTATCGGCTCTGGATAGGAGACGAGAAACAGTTCGGCCTGGCGCGAAATCTTTCCATGGGTTGGTAGGCTATGAATTAGCAGAGATTGCTAAGCAAAGCAATTTATCGCAGGATGTGACATTGCAAACATTGGAGACGTTGTTAACTGAGGGACGTGTACGCAAAGTTGGTATGCTCTGGTTCGCCCGAACGGTATGGGATACTCTAAAAGAAGAGTCTGTTCGATTAGTAAGTGAGCAGCACCGCCAGCATCCATTGCGCGGTGGCCTTTCAAAAGAGGAATGGCGCACGCGTTTGAATCTGACTCCAAAAATGGCATCAGAGATTTTCCTTGTTTTGCAGGAAGAGGAGCACCTTGCAGAGGTGGTTAGTTCTACTGGCATACCGGGAGGATTTATTAGAATACCAGGTTTTGTACCTGAGTTTAACATCGTACAACAGCAGCAAGTTGAGCGACTCCTACGCATGTTCCAAGAGTCTCCTTATACTCCTCCAGGGCGTTCCGAAGCAGAGGCAATTGTGGGAAGCGAAGTTTTGGTGTCGCTGATTGAGCAAGGGCGCCTGGTGAAGTTAGGGAGTGCCAATGATAGTGTGCTTTTTCTACGCGAAAGCTATGAGGAAGCGATAGCAAAGCTTGTAGCTTACCTTCAAGAGCACCACAAGATGACGGCAGCAGAAGCACGAGACGTCTTAGGCACTACCCGAAAGTATATTCTGCCTCTTCTTGAACATATGGATGAGAAGCGCATAACACGTCGTGTAGGGGACGAACGGATACCAGGCTCAGCGGGATTGTAAAATTGTAGAGGAAAGAAGTGTAATTTTAGCACAAAGTGTTCCATTAAATAGCATAATGCGTTAAAATAGTGTGCGCGGGCATACAGCATGTAGTGCGTTTTTTAGAATGGGTGATACTCGCGGCCCTTTCATATGTGCGGGGAGTTATGCAGATCGAAGTTCTGGGAGATCGATACCAGTTACAAGACCCTATAGGTCGTGGTGGTATGGCCACCATTTATCGTGCTCGGGATTTACGGATGGATCGTGCCGTGGCAGTTAAAGTGCTACGCGAAGTTTACAGTACTGATCCGAAGTTTGTGAGGCGTTTTCAGGTTGAAGCAAAAGCGGCGTCTGCCTTACAGCATCCCAATATTGTGCAGGTCTACGACTATGGGCAGACTGATGGTAATTATTATATTGTGATGGAGTTGGTCGAGGGGACTGATCTGCGCCGCTACCTGCGTTCTCGTGGCGTGCTGGATGTTGATCGTGCTATTATCATTGCTCACGATGTATCACTGGGTCTGGGCGCTGCGCATCGTCGGGATATCGTGCATCGTGATGTGAAACCACAGAATGTGCTTGTAGGTCGTGGCGGGTCGATCAAGTTGACGGATTTCGGCATAGCCAGTGTGTATAAAGATATTAATGCTGAGAGACTCACCACCACGGGCATGACCCTGGGAACCGTGCAGTATTACGCACCGGAGCAAGCGCAGGGAGAGATTGTAAGCCCGGCTGCCGATGTGTACGCACTGGGCATCGTGATGTACGAAATGGTGACAGGCCATCCACCATTCGATGGTGATTCTCCCGTGGCTGTAGCAATGCAGCATATTCAAGATGCACCGACCCCGCCAAGCCATCTCAATCCAAATCTCTCTCCGGCGCTAGAAGAAATCATTCTACGGTGTCTTGAAAAAGTGCCCGAGATGCGTTTCCGTGATGGCTCACAACTCGCGCGTGCGTTAGAGACACTTGCTGATAGCGAACTGGGTGAGATAGTGGCTACACCATTGACGCCTGGACATTCGCCAGTACCTATTATCTATAGTCAAATTCCACCACGTCCCAACTCGAGTGGGCGCAATTCATCACGGGATGGCCAGCAGCGTAGCCCTGTTCCATTGCCCGATGCTCTTTCGAATGGAAACGGCTCATCAGGTCGTAATGGTGCAGGTGGAGTTTTGGGTACAGCTGATGATAGGACAGTTCCTCTCAATCAACAAAGATATAATCCACACATGTATATGCCCGAGTCCAGTACACCTCGCGCTGGACAGGTTGGAACAGTGCCGCGATCAGGTGCAGTACCCCAAAACAATCGCAGCTCACGCTTTGCCAGTATCATCACTGTGCTTATTCTTCTGGCAACCTTGATATTGTTGGGCTTTAGTATTTATGTTGCTTATACGGTGTTTCACAATGGTAAGGAAGTTATTCAGACACCAGTTGTGACTCAAGTTACTGTGCCTGACCTTACGGGCATGACGTGGACAGCTGCATCAAACACTGCCGAGAGAGCTGGATTTCATTTGAATTCAACAGGTGGCAGTACAGACGGTGTTGTAGTGAATCAGAATCCACATGGTGGAGATCAAGCGATCAGTGGTTCAGCTATCGAAGTACTGATGGGTGTGCAGAAGGTTGCCATACCCAATTTTATACCAAATACTACAACGCTTGCAGCGTATGAAGCTCAACTCATGAAACTTGGGTTCAACAATTTTAAAGCTGTATCTGCTGGTACAGATCCAACTTTACAGCCAAATATGGTTTCGGAGGTACGTCCGACGCCTGGCACTTCTGTTAGTCCAACTACTCAAATCATTATCTCTGTAAAGAACTTAAATGGTACACCCGCTGTCACGCCGTTTCCCTCACCTACAGCCAAGCCGAGTCCAACACCTACACCGAAGCCGAGTCCGACTCCAAGCCCAACGCCGAGTCCGACTCCAAGCCCGAAGCCGAGTCCATCACCAAGCCCGACGCCAGATCCAACGCCTTGAATTGCTGTGCTTTTGTTGTGGTAGGGCATAGTAGCGAGGTATCCTGGTCCAGGGAACGAGATCCTTCGCTGCTCTCAGGATGACACTTTGTTACTTAGGATGACACTTTGTTGCTCAGGATAACAAAGCTTTCATCCACTGCTCTCTAATCACGTCCTCTACGAACTCTGCCCATTTTTACGTTTATTGATACAAGGTTATTGCTGCCGTTTATTTATGGGCGCATAACAGGTATGAGATGCTTTACCTGTATTACGGTGAGAAATAACACGCATTTGATCGTATTTTTGTTGGATAGAGTTGTTGTATGTATGATCCTGGGGGTCGAGGGATGACTTTTGGGTCATCCTAACGGAGTGTAGTAGTATGCAACGTAATTTTGTAAGGAATGTGTCTTTTGTAGTAAGCTCCCTGATGTTGATTGCAGTTAGTCTTCTAGCAATGCGAGTAGTGGTTCACGCAGATCAGAATTCGCGCACGATCTTGAGCGGGCATACGGTACCTCTCATACAGCAGGCCTATTTTGTGCAGAATACAAGTACTACTCAGCAATTAAACCTCTCAATCGGTATGCAGTTGCGCAACTCATCTGATCTAGATAGCTTGTTAAGCGCCATCAACGATCCAAACTCTTCACAATATCACCAATATCTCACTCCCGATCAATTTGATCAGTTATTTGCGCCTACACCAGACCAGGTACAACAGGTAATCTCTTATTTGCAAAGCCAGGGGATGACAGTTACCACTGTTGCTCCTAATAATCTACTTATCGATGCGACTGCTACAGTATCGCAGGTGCAGCAAGCTTTTAGCGTGCAGATCAATACATATCAGGCGGGAAATCATACGTTTTATGCCAATACTGCCTCTCCAAGTGTCCCAACGTCAATCAGCCAGTTGATTACTTCAATAGGAGGGCTGGATAATAGCGTGCAGTATCAACCACTCTATCAAAGGATGATCAGGCATATTCAAAACCGAAGCTCTGCGCTGGCTACACCAAGTGGATTTGGCCCGAAAGATCTAGCGGGGGCTTATAATGCGACGCCTTTACAGAATGCAGGAATACTGGGGGATAATCAAACCATTGCTCTTTTTGAACTCGATGGGTATCAAAAATCGGATGTTACTCAATATTTCAATAATTATGGAATAACACCTACACCTACTTTCTCCAATGTGCTAGTAGATGGCTTTAGTGGTACGGCGGGGCAAGGAGCAATCGAAGTAGAACTGGATATGGAGGTGGTGGGTGCGTTGGCTCCACATGCTCATCAGATTGTATACGAGGGTCCGAATACGACTCAGGGATTGAACGATACCTATAACCAGATTGTGAATGATAAGGTGAATGCGCCACACATCGTCAGTACCAGCTGGGGACTTTGCGAAAAAGATTCCGGAGCGGCTGAACTTCAAACGCTTGACAATATTTTCAAACAAGGAGCTGCACAGGGAATTTCGTTCTTCGCCGCTGCTGGAGATTCAGGGGCATATGATTGTGGTGATGGCACTCTTGGAGTTGATTCTCCTGCAAGCGATCCAAATGTTACAGGTGTGGGGGGTACTAATCTGCAATTGAACGCTGGAGCATATGGAAGCGAGTCTGTGTGGTCAAACCCAAGTGATACACAGCGCAGTCCAAATGGCGCTGGTGGTGGTGGTGGTGTCAGCACTCAGTTTTCGCAACCATCCTGGCAAACAGGTCAAGGTGTGCAAAATGTGAAACGAGAAGTGCCAGATGTGTCTGCAGATGCAGATCCGGCGACGGGATATGCAACGTATTGTACGGTCACAAATGCAGGTTGTCCTTCAACAGGCTGGATTACCGTTGGGGGTACAAGTGCGGCAGCGCCACTATGGGCTGGTAGCATGGCATTGATCGATCAATACTTGCAATCGCAGGGTAAATCTATCGTAGGGTCCGCAAATCCCGTATTGTACAGTCTTTTTAACACGCCGCAACAGTTGCTTGCGTTCCACGATGTTACCAGTGGCACCAATCTTAAATATGCTGCTACACCTGGCTACGATATGGCAAGTGGCATTGGGTCGCCTGATGTGGATAATATTGCTCACGATCTGGCCTCGTCTGGCAGCGGGAATACTCCCCCGCCAACTCCAACGAGTGTGCCATCACCAACTCCGACAAACGCACCGTCACCGACCCCAACAAATCCGCCGACCCCGGTTCCAACTCCTGCGCCGCCTGCGGTACAGATTCAGAATGGTGGATTCGAGAAAGGGCAAGCTCCCTGGCAGGAGTCATCTTCTGGTGGCTATCAAATGGTGGATAACTCGAACGCGCATAATGGTCAATATAGCGCCTACTTCTGTGGCTATACGGGTTGCACTGATCGGATCTGGCAGACCTTTACGGTTCCTACCAACTACACTACTATTACCGTGACTTACTGGTGGTATTCAGATACAAATAAGACAACGAAGCAATGTCTTGATTATTTCAGTAGCAGTTTGAAAACCAGTGCAAGTGGCAGTAACTCCATCCAAACTATGCAGAATGACTGTAACACGAACGTCACCAATCAATGGGTGCAGAAGAAATATGATGTTTCAGGCAATTTGTCAAAGTATAAAGGCCAGCAAGTAACGCTCTTCTTCCAGGGTACCAATGTAGCGAATCAATACCAACCCACGGACTTCTTTATAGATGACGTTGTGGTGAACGTCACGTAAGGGCCAGATTATGCACATTAACAAATTATTTCGGACATCCTGAGAGCTCCCCCGGTTAAAACACGGGGGGTTCTAGCGTTCCGTCCACGCTTCCAACTTGCCTCGTCGGAGGAGGAAAGCAGGCTCTGGTGTGGGTTCGCTTCGACTTCTGGGCAGACGCGCTCCGGCTCTGGCACAGCCAAAGCTTCGGGGCACGATGTGCCCTTCATTCGCGCGTTGGTGAACTTGCTCGTGTGCTGCCCGCAGGCGCGCTTCCGCACCTTCCCAGGGAATGACGTACTGGGCACACGAGGGGATGGGTTCTGCTGGATCAAGATAGGCGGCCAGAAAGGCAGAGTACAGGTCGCGCTGCACCGGCCCTACTCCACAGGGACACGTGTGCCAGCGTTGCGAGAGCGGCTTTTTCACCGCCTTGCCGCAGCCATGACACCATTGGGAGAGCCGGGTGCTGCGTGTGGGAACTTCGGTCAGGGTGCCGCCCGTACTTGCAACGGTGCGTCTGAGTCTGTCTACAAACATCCCTGGGGCTCGAAGCCCTACGCTGCGCCCATAGCGTTTCTGCCACGCCTTGTAGGAAATCTTTTCAAGCAGGATGGTGTTCCCCACCGCCACGAGCTCATGGACCTTGCGCCCATGCAGG
>DATMNR010000548.1:0-5361 GCA_035568795.1 Ktedonobacteraceae bacterium | reverse complement strand
CATTTCCGCTACCAGGGCGGCTCGTACACGCTTGAGTCCTCTCTCGGCTGGTCGACTATGATGGCAAAGTACGCTGCCTCTGGCATGAGCATGAGCATGTTCCTCGGCATGTGGGACCGTAATCGCAAGCTCGAAAAAGCTTTTGTGCACCTGCCTCTAAACGAAGCCGACCGTATTATCACCGGCCGATCAACAAATCTCTACCAGAGCGTCATCGAGCATGGCCCGGACGATGATTATTGGAAACCCGTCGACTTCAGTTCGCGTGTACCAGAACTGACCATCCCCATCTATCTCATGGGCGGCTGGTACGACCTCTTCCTCGACTGGCAACTCAAAGATTACCAGGCCCTGCGTGCTGCGGGACGAAATCCCTATTTGCTCATTGGCCCCTGGACACATGGAGAATTTTCCAGTGGCCCTATCATGACACGCGAAACCCTGACCTGGCTACAAGCGCATCTCAAAGGCAACACAAGCAAACTTCGCGAGATCCCCGTTCGTCTATTCGTAATGGGTGCAAATCAGTGGCGCAACTTCCCCGACTGGCCTCCACCTGCACAACATGAGTGCTGGTACCTGCAGCCCTATGGCATGCTTTCTCTCATGCCACCACCCATATCGGAACCCGATCGTTACAGCTATGATCCCGCCGATCCAACTCCGGCTGTAGGTGGAAACTCACTCGGCTTCAGGAAGCATATGGGAGCAAAGGACAACCGCAAACTTGAGGCTCGTGCGGATGTACTTGTCTATACAAGCGATGTACTCGAACACGATGTGGAGGTCATTGGCCCCGTCACAGCCGATCTCTATGTTCGCTCTAGCCTGCAACACACCGACTTCTTCGCTCGTCTCTGCGTCGTAGAGCCATCTGGTAAATCGATCAACCTGTGCGATGGCATCCTGCGCCTGACCCCTGAATGCGTAGTTCCACAAGCAGACGGCAGCCTACATATCCAGATCGATATCTGGCCGACCGCCTACCACTTCAGCCCTGGCCAGCGTATTCGCCTCCAGGTTTCCAGCGGTGCCCATCCGAGCTTTGTTCGCAATACAGGGACCGGGGAACTACTCGCCACCGCAACAAAACTACAAGTGGCTGAGCAGAGTATCTATCATGATCCGGAGCATCCTTCGGCTATTTTGCTTCCAGTGATACAGGCATAATACTTAGCATTATTACCTGTTCTGCATGATATTATGGGGATTGATGAGCATTTAGAAACAGTACTTGTTTCGCTTTATATGCCATCGATGTATGATATTATACAGGGATGATTGAAAAATAACGAATGAGCAAGGTACAAAAGTATGCTAGATGTACCCCAACACGTGATTAAGCTTTTCTACTGTTACGCCCACGAAGACAAATCCTTTCTTGACGAGCTTGAAAAACATTTAAGTAACTTAAAGCGTCAATACCATATCACTACATGGCAAGATCAAGTTATCCTTCCGGGAGAAAATTGGGAACAGGAAATTCATTCACAACTCCAAACTGCCGATTTAATACTCCTCCTCGTCAGCCCCGACTTTATGGCTTCTGACTATTGCTATAGTAAGGAAATGACAATAGCTCTCGAAAGGGAACGAAATGGTATGTGTCGAGTCATTCCAGTTATTCTACGTCATATTGACTGGATAGATTCACCATTTAGCCATTTGCAGAAGCTTCCAGCGGATGATCGACCTATCACGAGTTGGTCAAATCGTGACGAAGCGTTTTGGGATGTTGCGGTAGGTATTCGTGCAGTAGTCAAAAACCTGCTGCTTAAACCAGATCTCGGATCCACTATTGAACAAGTTATCACTTCTGTACCAGCCCCAAACATTGAGAAATCAAATCTCAATGTTATTGATCTGTCTATCGAAGCGGCCCTTGAAATAGGAGCTGATAAACGCCAAATTTCCCTGGCTGAACTTCATACTGCTTATCTTCGTGCAAATCCTGGTATAAAGAAGGCAACAAATCGAGACAGCTTCGAGGCAACTATCAATTATCACACAATCAATATGCGTTCTCGTTTCGTTAACCCTAATGATAAACGCAAACACGCCCCTTGGCTGTCTAGACCAGTGTTCAAGCGGGTAGCATATGCACGTTATATGTTACTTTCATCTGAAGAAGTAATTCTGTTTCATCAGCTTGTAGAAGAAAACG
Organism: Ktedonobacteraceae bacterium; assembly: GCA_035568795.1. Classification (GTDB taxonomy): domain Bacteria; phylum Chloroflexota; class Ktedonobacteria; order Ktedonobacterales; family Ktedonobacteraceae; genus DATMNR01. Next base: position 3,197 of record DATMNR010000548.1, on the reverse strand, counting down.
ATTCACGTATTTACCTGGATGAATATAATTTAGATGATCTTAAATCCCCAAAAGGACAAAGATAAGCAAAGCTATATAGGATTTGACAAAAGGTTGCAAAGTTGAGTGTGTAGCTGAGGCACATGTTTTATCTCCTCAATGCAAAGCTTCTCCCTCAGCCCCACTCTAACAAACCCCTCACCCCGCCTCTAATCAGGCGACTAATGTCGAAAGTACATATTATAAAGTTGAGCATAATGCTCACCCTGGCTCATCAAGGCATGGTGATTGCCTCCTCCACAATCTGGGATAGTGTGGCAACACTCCCAACTTGAGTGAACTTTCCCGTAAAACATCACCATATCCATTATTGACAGCCAGGGTAACTTAAAAGAGTCTATGGACTGTAGTGACATAGGTAATGCCAGTTTACGACGCAAGCAATACACCTTATCAGAAAGTAAGCAAGTCCATGTTTGCTACCACTTGATTTGTAAGAAGACTCTCAGTCAGCTTGAAACGTTTGAAGCACATAGTGAGCTACCAGAACGTGAAAGAGCTATGGAAATCTTCAACACATCAACGAAGTGGTTAGAACTACCTGACTTACCCCGATGGAAAGACAATAACTACATTCGACAATTTGAGGGTCGTTTAGCAGGAGCTTACTTTGAGTCTATGCATGGAACTCCTATAAAGTGGGATAATCAAGCCTCTAAATCAATTCAACCTCACTGGAAAAGACCACAGAACGTACAAACTGTCTCTCCCATCATCATGGTGCTCGTTGGGCTACAAATCCATTTCAATCAGCACTGAATTACACCTATGCTGTATTAGAAAGTCAATGTAGACAAGCCTTAAATCATCAAGGCTTTGACATTGCCTGTGGGTTACTTCACGCTGATAAGCTGTACCGTGACCCGTTAGTGTATGACCTCATGGAATGTTACAGGGCTAAAGTCGATCACCTTGTATTAAAGTTCTTTGCTGCAACCACCTTTAGGAAAGGTGTCTTTATTCAGCGTACCGATGGGTCTATTAGCATCAATCCTCAATTATGCCGTTACATTGTAGCCTCTTGCAGACTAAACCAGAACCAGATTGAGTCAGGTGTCAAGTGGCTAATGAAGCTATTACAGACAAATTAAAGCAAATTCGTTACATATACCTGTTACTTGCGTTCTATCTAGCAGAAATAAAATTGGTAGGTTCAGTTCATGTTAACACCACGCCGTAGGTCTAGAACTGCCAACACCTCCTGTTATCCATCAGAACAATATCGACATAAAAGCAACGATTTATGGTGGCAGTGTCAAAAAGAGCTTATTGATTATACAAGATACCTAGAATTGCTAGAAGCAATTAAAACAGAAGAAATAGACCGTCAGTATAAGAAGTATCCTATTCTAGCTACGGAACCTGAAACACGGGATAGAATAGAAAATGGTATCTGGAAATATGAACAACAATCTCAAGATGCAAGAATGAAAGAAGCCCATCGGCAGGCAGAGATTGAGCGGAAAAAATCTCTTACCCCACTCGAAAAATATTTGGAAGATACACCAGGGATTATACAGAATTTCCGTAGGGAGTCTAATAATTATAGGGTTAAAGCTAATTTCTATCAAATACTTATTATCGTTGGTTCTGTTCTGGCAACAAGTGCAAGTAGTGCAGTTGGATTTGGATTAAACAACATTTTAAGATGGATTGCACCTGCTATTAGTATAATGGTTGCAATCTCAGCAGGGCTTATGGCCTACTTTAAATTTCGTGAAAAGAGCTTTAATTTACAGCAAACAGCAGATGCTATTGAACAAGAATATAATGCTGTAGAGTTAGGCATAGGCTACTATAAAGGTAAACAACCACAAGAAGCATTACAACTTTTTGCAGAACATGTTGAATTGTTGAAAGATGAACAGAAAAAACGTCAACAACAATTAGAACAACCACCTGATATAAAACATGGACCAATTCACCCATAGAAGGTAAATGAGGTGAAGCAATGGGAGCAATCTTTCGTTCATGGTGGCAACAAATAAAGCAACATCGGGCATCTATTGAAGTTGCTGGAATTATATTCGTAGTGGTTATTGTATTGATTCTCATAGGATACCGTTTCGATTGGATTGGCTTCAACGTCTATACCATTACCGTCAAATCGAATGTAACAAGAGGAACTACTCTACCCGCCAATATCACGGTTTACCTACCAAGTAAAACTCTGTATGACTGAATGCAACTTCTCTTTATACCTGTAGTGTTGGCTGTTGCAGGATTTTGGTTTAATCACAGAGAGCGGAAGGCAACAGAGCTAAGTGCTGAGAATGAGCGGAAAGCAGCAGAGTTACGTGCGGAAGCAGAGAAAAAGTTAGAAGAGCTACGTGCTGATGCAGAGCGAGGAATAGAACAACAACGTGCTCAAGTTGAACGTGACATTGCAGAAGACAACCAACGTGAAGCAGCACTGCAAGCGTACATTAACGGGATGTCAGAACTTCTGCTTGAGAAAAAGCTGCGTGAATCAACAGTAACAGACGAGGTGCGCACTATTGCGCGTGTACGGACACTGACGGTACTTCCTCGTCTGGACGGCAAACGCAAAAGAAATCTGCTCCTATTCTTATATGATGCTGGTTTGATAAATAAAGGGGATGATATCATAAATATGAGTGAGGCAGACCTCAGCGAAGCTGACTTGAGCGAAGTTAGTCTATGTCGGCCACGATGGATTAGAGACAGTTCGGGTAAAAGGGGGACAATCACAAATGTCAGCGCTGACTTAAGCGGAGCCAACTTACGAAATGCCAATCTGAATGGAGCTAATCTAACCGATGTTAAACTTGGTGCAGAGGGTAACGAGTTCATGGTTGATCTTACACTTGAGATATCAGATCAGGGTTCTTTAAGCTATGGTAAGATTAGAGCTATCCTCAATGGTGCTAAATTGGTCAAAGCCAATCTATTTAGAGCAGATATGGGTGGAGTTGACCTTCGAGGAGCTGACCTAAGCGGAGCATTTTTGGGTGGAGCTAACTTGCAAAGAGCTGACCTAAGCGGAGCTAACTTACATGGAGCTGACTTGAGCACTGAAACCTTAGTGGATTATTATGACGATCCAGAAGAAAACACATTGGATTTAAGTGGATGGACGGGAGCTAACCTGAGTCGAGCTAATTTGAGTGAAACAAATCTGTGGCAGGCCAACCTAA
>DATMNR010000547.1:0-10162 GCA_035568795.1 Ktedonobacteraceae bacterium | reverse complement strand
AAACCAAAACCGCGTGCGATTATTTGCGTTATCGTTTCCTTTGTCAGTTTTTCTCCAAAAACCAATGGCAAAGGGAAAAATCTTCCCCATGCTCGATGACGGTTCAAATCGCGTAATTCTCCCAAAAAACTCTCCATTACGAGTGTCATACGTGTTGTACGTCCAAATCCTGGTAATTCACCATAGTTGGTGTGACCTGAAAAAATAATGGCGCTAATGGCCTCTTTTGTCTCACTGCCTTGAGTATGTATCCAATGGAGGAGTTGCGCTCGATCAAGTCCAGGCCATAACAACTGTGCATATGATGCAGCTAATCTGTCTCCCTCCGTATACAACGTTTCTACCAAACTCACGTGTTGATCCACGCATTTAGGAGAACCCCTAGATATTGAGAGACATTGTAGCAAGTTGGTTTGTTCTTCAAGGAATTGCTTTAACGTATGCAGGTTCCTATTTGCTGTAAATAGAGGAGCTGTATGCCTGATGAGCCCTGGCGCTTCTGCTTTATAATTGAGAGCTTCCTCTTCTACTTCTGTAGGCGCGAGCAATTTTTCAATCTGTGCAGCAACCTTTTGATAATAGGAAATCGGAGAAGCCTTCATTTCAGCAATAATGCGTGACCAATCGCGTGCAGATGTTTCGTAAGACATCCCACTCCACTGGCCAAAGAGTAGAAAATACCTCACACAGTCAAGAACACGCGATGTCAGGGCACCTCTTTGATCTGGTTTTGTGGTATCAGCCTGAAAGTATTCTTGAAAGGCATGTAGCAACACCGCTTTATGTTTTGCGAACAACTCCAGAGATTCAATTCCAAAGGATTGATATTGCTTTTCTAAGTCTTCTAACTCCTCTTTTGGCAAACTTTCGGGAACATAGAGTCGCAGGGGATGGAGTATTGCTTTCCCAAATGCTGCCTGGTAGCGAGTCGATTTTTCCTGGCCTGAATTTAGAGATCCCTCATGAAAGAGAGCCAAACACAAATGCATAGGTATTTTGCCAAAATCAATAGTCAATCTTGCCATGTCACCAACGGATGCGTGGCCATATCCGCGAAACATTTCCTCTAGTTTCTGATCCGGATCAACTCCCTTTTCACCCATTTCATGTAAAATCTCCCATGGCATACCCGCAGCGCGGGATTGACGAGCACCAGCCCATGCTTTATGAGCTGCAGTTCGTTTTGCAGGATTGGCAATTGTGGTAGTAATCACGGTATTCGTAGTGAGATCTTCTAAACAAATGAGCCGTAAACCGGTCAAGTCAGCGGGGTAGGTAAACCATTTGTAGGAATCTACAATGTATTCATTTTCAGGGTGTATTTCTGTTTTTGCTTTCTGAAGAGATTGGTTCATAAGTCCTATTGTGGAATCAATGACTGTTAAATCAGAAGACAATCTTCCTTTGAACTTTCCTGGTCGCGGTTATTGAAACACAAAAACCTACTCGGCTTTTTCTGATCGTTCAGCAGGAGTGAGCAAGGCGTCTACAGTGGAGCGGCGAATTCGATAAGCTTGACGAGTCCCGCGATGTGGCAGAGTTATTGCCTCTAGAGCTCCGTTTTTAATCCAGCGTCGCACTGTGGTATCATCCACTCGCAATTGTTTAGCAACTTCGCGGACAGTTAGCAGGTCCGCCTCATCATGTGCCACATTGGCCTCTTTCTGGTCTTGCGCTATCATGACGGACAATCCATTTGAAAGTTGGCACGCTTTCGGACTGTGTACTTCTATTTGACTATAACGACGAATTGTGAGCTATTTAGTAACACTGAACTTAAACATTGTTCATATTCCTGATGCAGGAATTACATGTGTAAATTGCTACTGCTTAAAATGAGTAGAGATACTAGAAGGTTATTACGCTTCTTAGCCACCAATCATTGACATACTACGATTTGCTCGCTTAAAGCGTTTATCACCAATATAATGCTTGAGTTCTTTGTTCCAGACAGCCTGACGAATAACTTTAGCCAGGTCATCATCAGATGTGTTTGAGCGTAAGATGGCTCGTAAATCCGTCTCTTCAGTGGCGAAAAGACATGTGCGTAATTGCCCATCTGCTGTTAATCGAATGCGATCGCATGTTGCGCAGAATGGTTCGCTCACGGGGTTAATAAAACCAACTTCACCTATACCATCACTAAACGTATAACGACGCGCAGTTTCGGATGGATCGCCAGTGGTTATCGGAACGAGCGGCCCATATTCGCCTTCGATAAGAGCCTTCAGTTCGGCTCCCGACAAAATGTCCTCTTTGCGCCAGATTTGGTCGGCATCCAAAGGCATGAATTCTATCCATCGCATGACATAAGCCTTACGACGAGCCAGGCGTACAAACTCAAGTACTTCTTCTTCGCTATAGTCCTTGATGGCAACCGCATTTACTTTAATAGGGTGGATAGAGGGGTATCGTTCAAGCTCCTCCAACCCCTCCAAAACGCGGGTGAGTTGATCTCTGCGTGTAAGTTTTGCGAACTTCTCGCGAATGAGCGAATCCAGACTGACATTGATTCGCGTGAGACCAGCCTCTGCGAGCGCTCCGGCCAGTTGCTTTAGAAGTATTCCATTTGTTGTCAGGCTCAAACTTCGTAGCCCTTCAATATTGCGTAATTGGCGTACAAGATCTGGAATATCTCTTCGTACAAGGGGTTCGCCGCCAGTAAGACGAATTTGCTCTATACCAATACTAACTGCGACCCTGGCAATGCGTTCGATTTCCTCATAAGATAGAATCTCTGCTTTCTTAAGCCAGGGTAAACCTTCTGCAGGCATACAGTAAGTGCAGCGAAAATTGCATTTATCAGTAATAGAAATGCGCAAGCTTTTGATGCGTCGTCCATAGCTGTCGACGAGTTGTTCCATGGATCAGTCTCCTGGTGTGTGCAGTTTAGAAGTTGTACTTATCTAACAACTATATCACATTTTTGTGACCTACGTTGTAGATGGTTCAGCAAGGGCTAGTGCCATTTCTTTTTCTCGTAAAATGTTTGCATACTCCAAATCAACTTGCCAGTGGCTGGTTGATCTACGCAAAACGTGTAAAGTTGCTTCAAGTTGGGTAATATCCATAGCCTGGTAGTGTACCTCGCCGTCAACCAGGTTCTTTGCTTGAGCTTTTAGATGCAGAATGTGTGTCTGACAATAGTTGATATAGTGATCAATCAGATGTAAGCGTTCAGCTGGGTGAAGATATTCAAGGTAACAAACTTTCTGCCAGAAGAATTTTGAGTATTCACCTGGGTTCGATGTTGTCTCCAGCATTAACTGGTGAAAGCGCTTGCGCCCATCCTCCGTAATTTTATAGGTGCGAAGTTGACGTTCACCTTGTTTACCTACATCACCTTCAATTGAAGTCGTGATTAATCCCTCTTGTTCTAGTTTAGCCAGACGAGGATAGAGCCAACCATGACTCACTTTTGCTATTGGTCCGATCATGTCATTGATGATTTTGGCAATCAAATAGCCGTGGATTGGTTCCCGCATAAGCAAGGAGAGTATGATCAGTTCGTACATAGTTTTACCTCTGCAAAATAATCATTGAATTGATCCAATTTACAATCATGTAATTGGTAGGCGGTTTCAGTTATCTCTTTAAGGTAGGTTTTTGAGACATCACTGAAAGATATGTCTTTAAGATATATAATGCAAACACCTGAATTTGTCAAAATTGACAAATTCAGGTGTCGACTTTGTTTATGAATGCAATACTGTTGTGTCTGTCACCAGCGACGTGCCAGATTATGAACATCATCTAATGCTTAACGAAGCTGTCGATAAAGTTGGTTTACATCGTAATAGAGTGCCTCACGCACAATCTTGCCTTCGTGTCGGATAACCACTGTGACTCCATGAATCGAGAAAGGGCGACCCGAAGCTGGCAAGCCTGGGAGATCTCCTGTGTGGACGCCTGTCGCAACCCATTCAGCTGTGACCTGGTGACCAGTAACAATCCGATTTGTTATAGTGATTTTTGCATCGGAAGCAGCAGATGTTATGATATTCTTACGCTCCATAATAGCTGCGCGACCAATGAATGGTTGCGGGTGCATACTATCCTCGACGATTGCATTTTCTGCATAATCCTGGTTCAGAGCATGAAGATTGCCTCGGGCTTGATGTCTAAGGTGATTATCATGATGTTGTAGATGTTGCGCTGCATTGTTGTCTGCAAGTGCCGCTGTCGTTGAAGTTGAAGAAGTGGATATTGAGGCGACGATAGCGCTAATGCCAACAGTCGTAATGCCCATAGTTGTGAGTTGCTTCATAAAGGCGCGGCGTGGCATCCTACCCGCTCGTACTTCGTCTACCATCTGGGGAAGAGAATATTCGTCTTCTTGCATGCTTTTTCTCCTAATAGAATTAGCGAAAGCTTAACGCATTAGCTTTCGTTTTATTGTTCGTTTATGACATTATTGCCAGGAACGATGTAATATCAATTGTCACGGTGCTTTGTATTTGCAAATATATACCGCAGATACCCGACTGCAATGAGCTATCTGTTGCAGTAATCATCCAATTAGTAGGTTCTATCTGATTCGTTTCCCAGGCTTTGGCGTAAAGAGTTGAGCCTGTGACTTGGAAACGCAGGGTATACGATGTTCCTCCTGTTGCTGCAAATGATATTTTGCTCAGTATAGTGAGGGTACCATTTATCTTTTTCTGTATCATCAGCGTGTAACCATTTATGGATGCTTTGTACAAGTTATTGGAATTAGACCAGCGCAGAACTGCTCCGAAATTAGCCTTAGTAAAATTACTCATCGAGCCGCTGAACAAGACTTCGGCATCGGTTGCTGTTGGACCAAGTAATGCAGTATATTGACCGTTCCCATTTGAGACCTGCCCCATATCAGAATTGATAGAGAAGAAGCTTTGTTTATTCGCTTGCCCACTCCAGACAAGTCCATCGGAAGCTGTTCCCCAAAATGTCTGATTTGCGCGTTGGAATGTATCCTGTGCCAATGTAGTTGATGTTGGGGTAGGCGTAGGGTAGCCAGTTTGTATTGCTTCCGCGAGTTTATTGGCGAACTCTTCATCGAACCATATCCGATTCTTTCCATCGACATTTAACCCATCATGTGGATGACCGTTTGTCGTAGGCGTATTGTAGGTAGTGAATGAACCAGTGCCGCTATCAGGAAACGATCCGAAAATTTCTTGCTCAGCATCGTCAAACCAGATCAGTCCATTGCTATCCACACTGATACCAGAGGTGTGTTTGCCGCTACAACTACTGCATGGTAGGTTATAAGCATATTCTTTCATGCCTTTATTGGTTCCAGGCACGGCATGTGAAACCTCTAACTCACCTAGCTTACCAGCCCATCCCTCAGACCACCAGATATTCCCGTTTGGATCTACAGTAATCAGATGAGGCGTTAATCTATTCGAAAAGCTATTACGTATCTTATACTCCTGCAAATTCCCACCCGAGGTGTACTCACCTATAAGGGCAACCGATGAGTTATTTTCGGTAAACCATACGTTGTTGGAAGAATCTCTCACGATACCATATGGCTGGCTGTTCAATGCCGGAGTAGACACCTCCATGAATGTTTGAGTGACTGGATCGAAGCGACCAATTTTGTTTGTGAAATGTTCCGTAAACCAGACTATTCCATTGCTGTCAATCGCCACATCCCATGGTCCCGCATTTGCTGTGGGAACAGTCCACTGCTGGAACGTGTTTGTACTAGGATCAAACATGCCTATTGAGTTTCCCATTGGTAGAGGGAACCACAATTTCCCTTGAGAATCAAATGCCAGGAATAGTGGTTGAGCGTAGCCAGAGGGCAGATGGAAGGTATTCATCCAGCTTGAAGAAGAAGGGTTAAATTCGGCTATCTCCCCTGGAGGATCATTCGAATTACAGGTGGGTGCTGGATCACAACCTGGGATAGCTAGCCAGACATGTCCGTTGCTATCAAAGGTAGTTCCCCAGGGATCTCTACTGCTGGGAATATTGAAATCTTGTGTCGTTACGGTATAGTCTTGTTGTTTCGCATGTGCTGAGTAAAGACCAAATCCTATGAAACCAAAGGGCAGAAAGGCAATAACAATACTTATTATGAGTGTTATATGACCAAATATAATTTTTCTTCCTTTTGACATAGAATTTGCTCTCCTGAAGCCAATACCGTAGATAATATAGCAAGCGTAGAGTCATGTTTTGGTGTCAATTCAGTTAAGATATCATTGCGAATACATCGTTTGAGGTTAATATTTCTTAATCTCCCAGCTTAAAGTATCTCAAACTGTGCACACTTCTCCTCAATTTAAATTGACATTAGAACATAAGTACTATATACTGTATGTATGTTGATACAAACTGTTCATGATCCATTAACGAAGCTCGCCCAATTGGGTGATACCACGTATTTTGAGCCATCTGGAGATCAACCACAGGTGGAGCATAAACGTGTGCCCTACCAATCGCGTAGTCTTGACGAGTGCATAACAAATGTGGTTACACCGACAGGTAAAAAACCCATACTTAAAGCTATGATGACGACTGCTTGCGAGCGAAATTGCTTTTATTGTCCTTTCCGTGCCGGTCGTAGCAAGACACAACGCATGACCTTTTCACCGGATGAGATGGCAGGTGCTTTCGATACTTTACAGAGAGCGAATCGGGTGGAAGGAATGTTTCTTTCATCAGGAATCATCAAAGGTAGTGTGACCACACAAGATAAGATAATCGATACCATTGACATCATTCGTCATCAGTACGAGTATAAGGGTTATATTCACCTCAAGATTATGCCAGGTGTGGAATATGAACAATTGTTTCGTGCGATGCAACTTGCAGATCGCGTGTCGGTGAACCTGGAGGGTCCGACGCAGGAACGTTTGAGCGCGCTTGCTCCGAAGAAGGACTTCATGGGTGAGTTGTTGAAGATGTTGCAGTGGGCAGAAATGATACGGCAGGAGCACTCGTACCAGAAATTGGCACGTACGGTGACCCAGTTCGTGGTGGGAGCGGTGGGTGACACAGACCGTGAATTACTGTCGATCAACAATCGGCTCTACTCGCAGATGGGGCTGACGCGAGCGTATTATTCTGGCTTCAATCCCGTTGAACAAACACCCTTTGAGAATCTTCCACCGACAGACCCACTGCGCGAACACCGCTTGTACCAGGCCAGTTTTTTACTCAGGGATTATGGCTGGAGCGTCGAGGATTTGTCGTTTCTGGAGGACGGCAATCTGAGAATTGATATTGATCCTAAACGGGCATGGGCAGAAAGAAATCTACGCGAAGCTCCGATAGATGTGATGAAGGCTACTCGAAGACAGTTGTTACGGGTACCAGGTATTGGGCCTGTTGGGGCTGAAGCAATTATTCGAGCTAGAAGACTTGGTGGCTTGACCGACCTGGCACATTTACGTAAACTACATATACATGCTCCAGAACAGGCTGCTCCTTATATCCTGCTTGCTGGGCGTAGGCCAGTGACACAAATGAGTCTGTTTTAGTCTTCCAGGTTGATAGTTGATTATCTCCGCGATATCGTAAGATCCACGAGCCAGGGCCAGGGGAAAGCATTAGCCATATCTACTAGGGGACTATAATATCCAGGTACGATGACTTCTCGACGTGGTTTGACTGCAAGGTAAACAATTGTCCTGGCCACGGGTTCTGGTATGGGTTTGCGAGATACTTTGTTCATGTCAGTTTTTATATATCCAGGTGAGACTAGAGAAACACATATACCACGGCGTATGAGATCGCGACGTAATCAAAAAGAGAAGCCGCGCAAACCGAATTTAGTTCCAGAGTACAGAGGGTTAAGTGCAACATGACCTGCAACCGAAACAACAGAGATAATCGCTTCATGCTGTCTTTCGAGCATTCCAGGTAGAACAACGCGGTCATGAGTATAGTACCTCGCAGATTGACGTCGATCACCTGGTTAATGTATTCCTCTGACTCCTTGAAAAAAGGGTTGATTCAAACAGTCTTCAAAACTTATCTTAAATTTACATCGAGAACGGCTTGCACACATTTGATCGATTCCGAAACTATCAAATCAGAGGTAATTGGGGATTTCCAGGAACCGAAGGAGGCTATATTTCATGATAGTTTTCTCTTTCATCAATTCGCTGGTACCAAGTTATGTAATATAACACGCTGTTAGTGTACATTATGCTTGGCTACCTACGCAGCGGATCCACCTTGGTTGTATGCTTTCAACTGGTTGGTCAAACAATCCGGGTTGACTTTCCAGTCGGAATAGTTGTTCAAAGTCTTCGGAAGAAAATGCTTTGCGTAACCGAGCAGCGTATGAGGTGATGAGTACCTGGATGTAGTGATTGGCATCATAATCGCGACGATTAGCAATTGCTGCGCGTGGAGAGAGTAAGTCGTTCGTTTCGGTCACAGGGTTTTGGATATCATGTATGGCTCCCTCGGGAGCCTGGGTTATTGACTCAGACTCCCAGCCACGATCGACTGAGGCTTCTTCGTTTTCGTCGGGCAACCACACATATTTTTTGTCTCGAGTTCGATAGTATCTGACTCGCTCACCCGGATACCAGCGTGTTCGTCCCGCTGCCAGGAGTGCTTCATATTGTGGCTCAGGGTGCGATGCACGGGATGCTAGATATGCTTCCGGAGTTTTAGAAAGACGGACGCGCACGCCAAGGTCTGTTGCTGGTAGAGAACGATCGCGTATGGCAGCAACTGTATCAAGAAACACCTTACGTACACCAGGTATATTATTGGTCAAAGTACAAAGGAGTGCTTGGCGTAAAAAGCGTTCACCAAATGGCTCAGCTCTGCTGGAACGCAGCGCTACGCCACGCACAATAAGTTGACCACCATAAGTAAGTAATGCGTAGTTCTTCACTTCATGGCTTAGCATAGCGCAATATCGTCCCTCATATTCTAGCCGAATACCCTCCGGTAAATTTGCTCCAACCTCAGCAACAAGAGCGCGTTCCTGCTCTTCGTCCCATAAAGAGGGTACAGCGAAGTACACGCCATCTGTATCAGCTTCTATCAATGCCATTCCTCTTCTTTGCAGGGAATTGATCACCTGTGATAATAATTCACGTCCTCGCTTAGTGACCTCGTCAGCAGCATTCATATCGGCGAAAAGGGCCATAGAGCCTGCTCCCATGTATCCATAGGCTGCATTGATCAGAATTTTCATTGCAGCTTGTGTAGCCTCATAGGTGTTGGCCTCTAATGAACCGGGGATGGCTTGTTTAGCAGCAGCCTTTAGTGAGAGTCTTAGATCTGTCAACCGACCCAGAATGCTGAGTAAGACACCCAGATGATCGCTTGCCGGTCCAATCTGGTATGTACGCATAAGTGAAGGATAGAGAGATGCAACATCCGCTTTAACCACATGTTCGGCAACACCTTCTGCCAACAGGTGAACAGCTCCGCCTTCGTGCATTCCATGGCTGCTGTCTTGGTTAGCTGATTGACAAGGAAGTGCTGCGCTATTACGCAAATAAGCACGGACTAGCATTGGTTCGAGGATACCCATTGCAGGACCAGCCGAAGCCAGACGTTCGTAGCGGCGAGGAGCCATAGATGCTAATGCGAAAGGTGCGCCAAGCAGCCTCTGAGAAAGTTCATCAACTTCAATCACATCATCAAGGGCGTAATTGCGAACACGCGAGGGTTCACGCTGATACGTTTCGAAAATCGTTGCGCCATCCAGGTATACGCGGTTGGGAGCAGCTATACCAAAATACTTCGCAACAGCTTTAAGGCTATAGCTGGGCATGTCACGAACGACGAAGTCGTGTCGACGAACTGCATCTAGTGTATCGATTAACTCCCGTCCAGCTAAGCTGTAGCGAGTGCGGCGACGAGATTCAGGGCCAATAGCAAGCGTTTCCTCTCGTCGCTCTAAATGTTGAGGACTACCTTCTCTTCCAAGCTTTAGAGTGACACCTAGAACTGAAGCGCGTTGTTCTAAAAAAGGCAAATCAAAACCAAAAAGGTTATGGTTCTCAATTATATCAGGATCTCTTTCGCGGATAAGCGCACACAGATTAGAAATTAGATGTACCTCATCTTCAGGTTTTGGGGCCTCAATTATAGTGGAGAGTCCCTGGCTATCGCGAACGGCTACCATGAAGATGCGTCCTCGATGCGGATCAAGTGCAGTTGTTTCAAGGTCAAATTGTAATCGGTGCAGGTC
>DATMNR010000546.1:0-10749 GCA_035568795.1 Ktedonobacteraceae bacterium | reverse complement strand
AAGCGATGCAGTGTAAAGTGACGCACTAACAGTATATCGCGCAACCAATCATTCTGCATATCGTTCCCTGAGTAGTACAAGTAACGTACGCCTCTTTTGATTACGTGTTTCGACAGGTGTTCTAACAGTGTTTCCAGGAGAGAGATGTATTCGCGACTCTCAGTCCAACTCACACCAAATCCCCCGATCCAGGTTGCAGGAGGATTCACTATCTGCGAAAGCAAGAATCCACTCATCGAATCGCCATGGAACATACCTACTGCTGGATAATGCTTAAGCAGCATTGGCAGTTCTTCCAGCGTGAATCGCTGGTAGATAAATTCGGAGGTATTCAGCAAGCGTTCGACCAGGGGTAGATCGTTACTTGTAAGTAGCCGAACTTGTGCAGCGTTGGGCATGTCTACTCCGAAACTCGGTTATGCATCAGGTCCTTTGATCTCGCGACGTAGCCGTTCTATATCGGGCTTGGGCGCGTTGCGCATGCGATAGCCTGTCAATTTGTGGATGCGACGTAGTTCGGCGATGAGCACATCGGTATTGATGCGAAACTTGATGGTAGGGGCTTGGCCCAGGTTATCTACCGCGGCATCATCACCAAGTAATAGATTGATAGTGGTGGCCACGCAAAAGGCTGTTGCAAGGATATCGTATCCGCCTTCCTGAACGAAAATTAATCGACCATTGCAAAGGGTTTGGGCAAGTTCGATAATGATACCTGTGAGTTTGGCGAAACCGGCTGTTGAGAGGTACATGCCTCCTAGTGGATCTTTCCAATGGGCATCGAAGCCAGCAGAAACAAGAATCAATTGAGGATCGAAGCGATCTGCGGCGGGTGCTAAGACTTGACGGAAAACTGGCTCATAGGTCTCGTAGCCTGTAGTTGCTGGTAATGGAACATTGATGGTTGTGCCGTGTCCTGCTCCCTCGCCAGTCTCGTCAGAAAGGCCAGTTCCGGGATAAAAGGGTGCCTGGTGAATCGAAAAATAGAGTACACGCGGGTCATCGTAAAACATTTCCTGGGTAGCATTGCCGTGGTGTACGTCGTAGTCGATGATCATCACACGTTCTAAGCCGTGTTTGTCGATTGCGTAACGCGCCGCGACTGCCACATTATTGAACAGGCAGAAACCCATGGCTGATTCGGCTACCGCGTGATGACCCGGCGGATGTACCAGGCAGTAGGCGTTGTCGATCTCTCCCTGAAGAATGGCATCGATGGCTGTCAGTGGAGCGCCTGCAGCCTTGATAGCCGCTTCGTATGAGCGTGCAGAGACGAATGTATCTGTAGCGAAGAAGCGCGTTTTACGCCCATTCGCTTCTTGTTCCCTTGAGACTTTGTGTGCGGCAGCCTTGACCTTGCGGATATAGTCACGTTCGTGTACAGTGGCCAGTTCATCCTCTGTCGCGGCTCGTGGCGCAAGTTGCACCAGGCCTTCGCGTTCTAACCAGTGCAAGGCTTGCAGAACCTCTATTGTTTTTTTCAAACGCTCAGGCCTGTCGGGGTGATTCTCCGGCGTGAGGTGTTCTAAAAAGATTGGGTCGTAGATCAAGGCAGTTGTCATAGTTATTTACTGTTTCGTTTGGATCGCGGGAAGCCCAGGAGGGCCGATACATCTGCGGTGTGCGCGATACATCGGCACCTACGGGTTTCCTGACTCATGTGTTCATCTGTATAATCGGTACATATGTTTACGCTAATGCTTCTTTTACCATGCCCGGAATGTCGAAAATGGTATCGGCTACCGGTACTTTCGCGGCCTGGAGGGCTGCGACTTTTCCCTGGGCAGTACCGGTATTGCCAGAGATAATGGCTCCGGCGTGTCCCATGCGCTTTCCTGGAGGAGCTGTGCGTCCCGAAACAAAAGCCACAACGGGTGTGCTCATGGTTTTGATGTATTCGGCTGCGTCTTCCTCGTCGCTGCCGCCGATTTCTCCACACATGACGACAAGCTTCGTATGCGTGTCGTTTTCGAATAATTTCAGGTAATCAACAAATGTTGAGCCTATGATGGGATCACCACCGATGCCTATACACGTGGATTGACCAAGGCCTGCCTCAGTCAGCAAGGCTACGACTTCGTAAGTGAGTGTGCCGGAGCGCGAAATGAAGCCTATGGGGCCAGGTGTGAATATCTGGTAAGGGATGATGCCAATTTTACCATGACCAGGCGTACACATGCCTGGGCAGTTGGGGCCGATCAAACGTGCTCCGTATTCGTGTACCACGAGCATTGCGCGTGTCATATCAATTACGGGAATACCCTCGGTAATGCATACAATCAGCTTGATGCCAGCGCTTGCGGCTTCCATAATGGCGTCGGCAGCGCCAGCCGGGGGTACGAAGATACAGCTTGCAGTGGCTCCTGTGGTTTGTACGGCTTCTTCTACGGTGTCGAAAACGGGTAAGCCTTCTGTGGTTGTTCCACCTTTGCCTGGGGTGACGCCTCCTACCATGTTAGTGCCCGCGGCTATCATGTTGCGTGTGTGGAATTGTCCTTCGCGGCCAGTTATTCCTTGAACGATTACTCGTGTTGTGTTGTCAAGCAATATGCTCATACTTTTATCCTTAATTTTCTTTTGTTGTGCAGCCTGCGGCGGCAAGAAAGGAGAAATGAGTGGGGACACCCCGCGCCCCGGCAGAAGGCTGCGGCCCTCTGCACTCCTATCCTTTACCAACTGTAGCTACGATCTTTTGGGCGGCTTCGCGCATGTCTTTGCCCCAGTCGAGTCCGGAGTGTTGTCTCAAGAGTTCTTTGCCCTCTTCCGCGCCTGTGCCGGAAAGACGAACGACGATTGGCAGGCCTTTGGGTAGGTCGGACTGCGCCATGATTACCCCTTTTGCAACTTCTTCGCCACGGGTGATACCACCGAAGATGTTGACCAGGATACCCTTGACCTGTGGGTCACGCGCAACAAATGTCAGTGCTTTGCGCATGATTTCGGCCTTCGCGCCGCCACCAATATCGAGGAAGTTCGCGGGCTTGCCACCAACTCGTGCGACCATGTCGAGCGTTGTCATGACGAGTCCTGCTCCGTTGCCAATAACGCCAATGTTGCCATCCAGTTTCACATATGTCAAGCCTTCCTGTTTGGCTTCGAATTCAAGCGGGTTTGATTCTTCAGTTTCTGCCCAGGAGGCGTATTCTTTTTGGCGGAAAAGTCCGTTGTCATCGATGAGGATTTTGGCATCTGCTGCCTGCACCTGACCATCTTCGGTCAGTGCAAGCGGATTGATTTCGGCAAGGCTCGCATCGCTTTCAATAAAAGCTTTGGCGAGTGCTGTGAGAATGGCGCCGCCTTTACCTATTACCTTGTGAGGAAGTCCTGCGCGTGCCAGGATATCACGGGCCTCGAATGGCCGAAGGCCCCAGCGCATATCAATTGGCTGCTTGATAATCTTTTCGGGGGTGGTAGCTGCAACTTCTTCGATGTCGATGCCCCCTGCTTTAGAGACCATTACGACGGGAGCTTGTGATTTACGGTCGAGGATGATACCCAGGTAATACTCCTCTTTGATGTCGAGTTTTGAGACGACCAGCACCTTCTCGACGGTTAAGCCCTTGATATCCATGCCTAGTACTTTTGCTGTTGCTGCTCGGGCTTCTTCAGGAGTATCACCAAACTGAATGCCACCTGCCTTGCCACGTCCACCAACATAGACCTGGGCTTTAATTACAACTGGCCCACCTATTTCGCGGGCAATTTCTTCGGCTTCTTCCGGCGTAAACGCTACTCTTCCAGGTTGTATGGGGATCCCATAGCGTGCCAGAATGTCCTTGGCCTGATATTCGTGAATTTTCACGGGACTTTTGCTCCTTAAAATATGTCTTATAATATATGAGTAAGGCTTGCCCTACCCAAATATGAGCGCCCAGCGGGCGTGTAGTCATGCTTGATAACCTATGGTATGCTAACACGCGTACAAATATAGTGTCAAGAATCGGGATTTTCCTAAAATAGACCTGGGGAATATAGTTATGGCCAAAAAATCTTTAATAACTTCATCTGAAATGCGTTCAGTTACCCCTATTTCTACGAACGATACTTCTACAAACAGAATGTTATATCCGCCCAGAAACTCCCAATCGTCCAGGCTCTGGTTGTGGATTACCAGCATGCTTATAATCGGCATACTCATATTTGGAGGCGTCAGCTATCTTGCCTTGCACTGGTTCAATACTATACATATCACGCTGGGAGCAGGCACTACTCAACCCACTATCACTACATACCATGTGCAACGAGCAGGTACGTATGCTGGATTATCTTTTACTGTCTTGAATGCACAATATGCTACTACTTTCCCCGATGATACGATTCAAACAGGTCCAGCGCTCGTGCGTGTAAATCTGCAGGTGAGGAATACATCCACTGACCAGGTCTCTGTGATCTATTATGATGTGGCTCGCTTGCTTGTTCCAGGTGTGAAACCAATTGCACCAACCAATGTGCATCTCTCTACTGGTCCAAAGCCAGGAGCTAGCGAGGTTGGATGGATCGATTTCCCTGTATCCAAAGGAATACAACTCCCCACTATGAAACTGCAATTGGGTTCTCAGTTGCTCAATGAAGCACTGCTCATCATCCCCTTTAATGGTCCTTACAATGCTAGTCATTTTGCTGGGAAAACCTATCCTCAAACACTAACTATCTGGTATGACTTTTCAGGCAATATACTTGTTTATCACCTGTCAAGTGTGAATGTTCTCTATGCGTATCGAGGTACCCAGGCTGCCGTAGGGCAACAATTTTATGTGCTCAATTTTAGTGTTGACAACAACAACGGAGTGATGGTCTCGCCAGGCTTCGGTTTTGATTATATTCGCCTCATTATTAACGGCTATAACACCCCACCGGTTGATAATTCGTTGCCCCATGATTTTAAGGCTGGCGCTCATGGAATCGCGGGTCGAGTTGTCTATAAAGGACCAGCGGGCTTAACAAGGCTGAATTTCGCTTTTCTGGTACAGATAGTGCAGGGACAAAATGTCTATAGCGTTAATCTGTGACTAGTAATAGTCGATCCGTTTAATCCCTGATAGTGTATACATTTAACTAAGGTATGGCAGATTTCGCAGACCCTCCAAGAGGAAGCGTTTTGACGCTTGCAAAGCAAGCAAGACGGGTGAAAGGTGATATCTATGGCCACTCAACAAGACATAGAAGCCACCTATGACTATATGGATGAGATATTCCGTTTAACCTTCGGTGACCATGGCGATATCACCTGCGCCCTCTATAACGGCGATTTCTCTAAAACTCTGGAACAGGCTCAGAACGATAAACACGACTATATTCTCCAGAGTCTTGATTTCAAGGCGGGTTCAAAAGTGCTTGACATCGGCTGTGGGTGGGGACCGGTACTCAAAGCCGTGCAGGAAAGAGGGGGACAGGCTATTGGATTAACCTTGTCTCCGAAACAAGTAGAGACATGTAAAAGTAGCGGCCTTGAAGCTTATCTCTTGAATTGGAGAGATCTGAGTGTTGACACTTTTGGCACATTTGATAGCATTGTCAGCGTAGGGGCTTTTGAACATTTTTGTTCAATCGAGGAGTATTTAGCAGGTCAACAGGAACATGTCTATGGGCAGTTCTTTCGTCTCTGTCACGAACTGCTTCCAGTTGGTGGAAAGCTCTATTTACAAACCATGATGTGGGGAAAAAATGCGCCTGAGTATCAGCATATTTCTTTACAAGCCGAAAAGGGTTCGAACGAATACATATTGGCCGTCTTAGGAAAATTTTACCCGGGTTCGTGGCCACCTGCCGGGGAAGAACAAATTGTGAGAGCGGCAGGACCTTACTTTGAGCAAATTTCTCGCAACAACGGTCGATTGGATTACATTGAAACGATGGAACAATGGGGCAGACTTTGGAATTTTAGCGTTCCAAAGCTATTTGCCTCCCTCAAGCTGCTCCCACTTTATCTAACAGACAAAGATTTTCGCTACAAAATAGAAGCGGTACGCCATACCTATAACAATGAATGTTTCAAAAGAGATATCATGGATCATCAAAGGATGGTATTTCAGAAAAGATAATACAGATTACATAACTTCTGAATATTGCCGCAAAGGCGCGCCTATTTCATGCAGAAACTGCAATATTTCTTTGTACGACTGGATCATCCCTGTTTCATAATAGGCAATCGCGTGTTCCTGGCAGAACAACTTGATAACTTTCTGCGCTTCCTTCAAGTTATTGCGTGGCATACTCGGGAAAAGGTGGTGTTCGATCTGGTAATTCAATCCGCCGTACCAAAAGTCGTTGAAAGGGCTAGAATGGACATTGCGAGCGGTCATCACTTGCCGCCTCAGGAAGTCCATTTTGCTGCTCTTTTCCAGCATAGGCATGCCTTTGTGATTAGGCGCAATTATTGATCCCATATAAAGGCCCATCAGCGCCTGGTTAACAAATATGAACACAATCCCTTGCCAGAAGGACATCTGAGAGAATATCAAACCAAAATAGAGTAGATAGTGAACAGACAGGAGAGCTACCTCAAGCAGGCGCTCTTTGCCCTGCTTCCGTAATACATAGAAAATGCTCGTCCGCTGAAAATCTATGGCCACAAACAACATTAAAGCAAAGAGAGCATAGGCCTGATAGGCCGCGAGGAGGCGTCTCAGTTTCCGCTTGCCCAAAGCCTCTTCTTGCGAAAAACAGATGGAGGGAATATCCATATCGGGGTCCATATCGAATTGGTTGGGATAAGCATGATGTTGATTGTGTTTACCAATCCACCAGGTATAGCTCATAGCAATCAACACATCGCCCAGCAACATAGACGCAAGGTTATTTTTCCAAGCAGCTTGAAATATTTGTCGATGACCGGCATCGTGGCCAAGAAAGCTAATCTGACCAAAGACAAAGGCCAGGAAGACGGCATCGCAAAGCTGAAGCCAGAAGTTGTGTACAACCAGGAGATAGGCAACGCTCGTGGCCAGCAAGCCCATTGTGAAAAGAATCTTGTATGTATAATATCGGGGCTGTTTATCCAACAACTTCCGCTTTGTTATCAGTTGTTTCAACGCCGCGTACTCATTGACAGGTGGGTGCGTGATTGAATGTAGTAATGCGCCTGAATTTGTATCTAAGGTCCCAGGTACAACACTTTCTTTCATCAAACCCTCCTGTATGACTGAGCTTAACTACTCCCCTACCTGTTCATTTTACTCGTGAAAACGTTTGAAAACAAGACAGGCATTGTGACCACCAAAGCCCATGGAATTTGACATAGCTACCTCTACATGTGCCTCACGCGCTCTATTTGGCACGTAGTCCAGGTCGCATTCAGGGTCGGGATGATGCAAATTGATCGTTGGCGTTACTATGCCTGTCAATATACTCATAATGCTAACTACAGCTTCTATGGCCCCCGATGCTCCGATAGTATGTCCAATCATAGACTTGGTAGAACTGATTGCCACCCGGTATGCCTGCTCTCCAAAGCAGTTCTTGATAGCATTTGTCTCGGTCAGGTCATTGTATGGTGTCGATGTGCCATGGGCGTTGATGTAGTCAACCTCTTCGGGACGCAAACCAGCCTTTTGTAGTGCGCGACGCATCGCTCGAGCGATGCCTGTACCTCCAGGTGGAGGCTCGGTCACATGATACGCATCCGCCGTTGAGCCATACCCAACCATCTCAGCCAGAATAGTTGCTCCTCTAGCCCTGGCGAAATCAAGATCCTCCAGGATGATCATTCCTGCTCCTTCGCCCATCACGAAGCCATCTCTTGTGGCATCGAAAGGGCGACTTGCACTTTGAGGATCATCGTTGTAGCGTGAAAGTGCGTGCATATTATCAAAGGCCGCTAAAGAAAGTGGGTTAATAGGTCTTTCAGTTCCGCCGGTAATCATAGCCTTCGCATCACCTCTACGAATTGTCTCCCAGGCCTCGCCTATGGTGTTGCTACTGGTTGCGCATGCAGAAACAGCGGCCCAATTAGGTCCCCTTGCCCCGGTCATAATCGAGACTATACCAGGAGCGCTATCGATACCGATCATATTGGCACTGAACGGGCTGATTCGATCAGGGCCTCTTTCAAGAAGAGTTTTTGCTGCGTCAAGGAGTGTCCATAGACCACCTATACTACTACCAATATAGATTCCAACATCATCGGCGTTTTCTTCAGTAATCTGCAAACCCGATTGGGCTAATGCCTGCATGGCTGCAGCTATGGCGAGGTGTTCATAGGGGTCAGTACGACGTATTTCTTTCCGATCCATATACAATAGAGGATCGAAATTTTTGACCTCTGCACCAAAATGAACTCTAAAGCGGCTTGTGTCAAAGAGCGTAATCGGTCCTACGCCAGATATTCCCTGGCACAGAGCCTCCCACGTTGTTGAAACATTGTTGCCCACGGGTGTGAGGAGTCCCAGTCCGGTTATAACTACGCGAGACACAATTTCACCTCCATACTAAAGAATACCTTGCGGTGTAGAAGTTTGACTTATATTTCGATTGCAGCATTACCAACCCTGCGCAATTCTAAAAAAACCTCCCAGTACACGGTTAACGGGTCTGAGATAGTATACGAAAGGCTGTGAGCCTCGCAAAATGGCTGGATAATAGCCTGGGCGCGCTTGAGATTCACTCTTGGAATGGTCGGAAACAGGTGGTGTTCTATCTGATAATTAAGACCTCCGTATAGAAAATCCCAAACAGGATGTGAAGTGAGGTCGCGCGAACTTAGCACCTGGCGCTCCAGAAATGAAAGTTTGATGCCCATGGCCCACATTGGCATCCCATTATGGTTAGGGGAAATAGTTGCGACAAAGTAAACGCTTCCCACAATATTAGCTGCGAGGAAGATGCCAAATCCCTGCCAACCTAGTACTATAATAAACGCCAGCCACAATACAATATTGAGTGCAAGCAATGTAATCTCAAACAAGCGTCGTGTGCCTTTTAATTTCCGTATTGCAAAAAGCCATCCTTCCGCGCGAAAGGCGAAGGTATACAACATCAAGCCTAGAAGTACAAAGACGACCTGATATTTCACAAAGACACGTCTCCAACCATGACGCGCGGTTGCCTCCTCCTCCGTAAAGGCTATAGCAAAGGGGCCACCACCCTGTAGGTCAGGATCCTTCTCCATGTCGTTTGTATGCCCATGATGCCTGTTATGCCGGTCATTCCAATACCAGAAGCTAATCCCCGTCAATACACTCCAACACAACTGACCGAGGAGCCAGTTCTTCTTTGTACTACCAAAAATCTCAAGATGACCAGCATCATGCCCAATCAAGCCTATCTGAACCATTGCGAAACCGATTAAAATACTTGCAAGTGCCGACCAACCAAAGGAGATCGATACGAAAAAGGGCAGCGCTACACCGACCAGGAGCAGCGCAAAGCAAAAGGATGTGTGAGCCAGGTAGTAGCCATATCTGCGCTTTAGCAGCCCTGAGGCTATAACTGTGCGCCGCAATTCAGCGTATGCGGCTCCGTAATCTGCTTTAGCGGTAGTCTGATCAAGGCTCGAAATTGACATGACTCTCTCCAATATTTTCTTGTACGGCATTTCTTGAACGCCATGAAAACCATACGAGGATGAGCATCAGGGGGCCAACGGTTAAATGAAACAGGTTCTCCTGCCATCCCAGGCGCAAGCCGAAAGGATTGAGAACAAAGATTCCCAGGATGCCAAGCGAGGTATAAAATAGTCCGAAGATCAGGCCCAGGTCAAGTCGAACAGTATATGATCGCTGAGTTATGAGGATGATAAGACCAATTGTACCCCAGACGATATGTAGAATGGCGTGAGGTATATTGCCGTTCATGATCGTTGCCAGCAGCCCGGGAGTAATGGACTCGATGTCTGGTCGTAACCGGAGTAAAAGCGAGCCACTTCCCTGGATAAAGAGCAGACTCATCGAAAGCCACAGGTAGATATATAGAATGCGAGTTGCCATTGTGGGTTGAGCAGTGAGCTGTCCGGGTTGCGCGTTCATGAGATTGCCTCTTTCAGTGAGGGTCTTCTTACCAGGTGGATTATCAGGAGACCCCCAAACACTATTGCTTCGGCAGCAAAGAAAACAAACCATACTACAGTGGATGCGTCACTTTTGAAGCGACTGAAATGCACTACCGAGACGATCAAGACCAGTACCGCAAGTGTTGCGAAAATAAAGGCGAGCAAACGTACACCTTCCCAACGGGGTTCGCGCACGGCCATCGCTGAGACCACACAGAGTGAAATGGCGAAACCGCTATACAATTGAGATAACTGTATAGTCATTGCCCAGGGCCAGATGTTTATCGCAGCACCGGTAAAAAATAGCAATAGTAATCCGAAGAATCCAAGAATAACTGCCTGTACAATCCAGATCAACGCCAGCGGATTTGGTACTGATGGCGCTTTATCATGCCCTCCTAGACGCCAGAAGCTGAATGCTACCAGCAAGGGGTCGATTAGATAGAACAGCATCCAGAACAATGGAAACTTTGTGAGTTCACCAGGAAAGACGATCAAGCGGTAAAGTGTGAGTAAAAAGAGCAATCCTGTGGCAAATCCAATGCCAAAAAGCACAATACGCACCTCGCGAAAACTGCGCGCCACGCTGCACAACAACACGCCAAAACCAAGTGCTGTATATATTGCTGCGATAAAGCGCGCGTTCAAAGGAGACGCTGGCCAGGGCACAAGCAAGCTAATGAGTGGGGGTTGGAAGAACGCGGCCACAAGCAGCAGCGCTTGTGCAGCAACCAGCACAAAGATGGCACGTAACCACCAGGGTA
>DATMNR010000545.1:0-5219 GCA_035568795.1 Ktedonobacteraceae bacterium | reverse complement strand
TATTGGCCTGGGTATTGTCATGTTATTCATGCTCCTATATTACCGACTACCTGGCCTACTGGCTGATATAGCGCTCATACTGTACGCATTATTCACCTTTGCCGTTTTCAAACTGCTCGGTGTTGTGCTTTCATTGGCGGGCATCACAGGGTTCGTCCTTTCAATCGGTATGGCAGTAGACGCAAACGTGCTCATCTTTGAACGGGTCAAAGAAGAGTTGCGCGCAGGACGTTTACTTTCCGCTGCCATTGACGTGGGGTGGAAACGTGCATGGCCATCAATTCGAGACTCCAATATCTCGACGCTTATTACGTGTGCGGTGCTCTTCGCTTTCGGAAGTAACTTCGGCGCAACAATCATCGTTGGATTTGCTACGACGCTGTTCCTGGGTGTTTTGATCAGTATGTTTACTGCCGTTGTCGTGACACGCACCTTCTTGAATCTACTTGTGCCGACCGGCGTCGTCAGTCATCCCGCATTGTTTGGGCTTCCTCCTGGCTCGATTGCTGCACCTTCAGCATCTCTTGCGCGGCGGAATAGTACTGTTTGATGTTTAAGTAGAGAGAGGAAGAAAGCCGTGTTTGACCTTGTTGGAAAACGTTACCTGTTCATTCTTATATCATTGATTGTCATCGTTCCTGGTACGATATCATTGATCGTTAAGGGACTCAATGTTGGTATTGACTTTGTAGGTGGTGCAAATGTCGAGTACCGCCCTGAAAAAGCTGTCACTATCCCCGAAATGACAGCTCTAGTAGCACCGTTCAAATTAGAGGATTTGCAGATAGTAACAGGTGATAATCCTCAATTAGCGGCCGGTGATACTATCTGGATTCGCTTCAATACAGAGATTGACTCGAATGTACAGAAGGCAATTACAAGTGATTTGCAAGCAAAGTACGGTACTCAGCTTGCTATTAACTACGATAACTTGATTCTGCAACCCGTAAGTGGACAGGGACACACTTCGAGGGTAACGGTTGCCACAGCAACGAAATTCAATAGTGGAGTCACTCCTAATGTCAACGATATTCGAGCTACACTGAGCAAGATTCCTCCTACATCTGATCCAACCAAAGGACCTGCCACTGTAGCCGCAGCAACACCTACAGCCACAACTACAAATACGCCAACGGCTTCCCCGACAGCCAAAGCTAATGCAACACCTGCGAGTGGACAAGGACCAACTGTTGCTGCTACACCAACTCTAACGCCGACTACAACCCCGACAACTCAGTCAAACCCTGCCAATATTCCTGTTGAGGTAGTCGATGTGACACAGGGAACGACAACCCAAACGGTCACCCTGTTGACTCGATCTGAGCTAAGCTCTAACACATTGCTCCAAATGCAGGCACATTTTATCAACAGCGGTATCTATATGCAGCAGTTGGGTACTGCTGTCGTATCTGGTTCAGTAGCATCGGAGACTACTCGTAATGCCTTCCTGGCTGTTCTTGCAGCCTCGGGATTCATCCTGCTTTGGATCTGGTTCTCGTTCCGCAAAGTGGATCGGCCATGGCGTTACGGAACGAGTGCAATCGTCGCACTGTTGCATGATGTACTGGTTGTGCTGGGTGTCTTCTCAATCCTCGGCTGGTTGGTAGGTCTCCAGATAGATGCGCTGTTTATTACGGCCTTGTTGACCGTTGTTGGTTTCTCTGTACACGACACTATTGTGGTGTTCGATCGTATCCGTGAAAACATGCAACGACGCACCTCTGAGACATTCGACCAGGTAGTGAATGCCAGCCTGGTGCAAACTATGGCCCGTTCACTAAATACGTCACTGACCGTAATCTTTACCTTGACAGCGCTTACTCTGTTTGGCGGCTCAACTATTCGCCCATTCACGCTAGCTTTGCTGATAGGTATTGTTAGCGGCACCTACTCATCGATCTTCAACGCTAGTATGGTACTGGTGATGTGGGATAAAGGCGAACTCAATGTTCGACGTTTTTTCCGCCGCGACCGCTCTCTTGATAAGCGAGACAAGCAAGAGGAACGCGAACTGGCACGCACGCGAGGATAGTGAGCGATGATTGAAAAACAGCCACCAACGCCGCTACGCGGCTAGCCTACGGCTCAGGAGGCTGAAAGGAATGTATGCTCACAGCAATTGACCATATCATCATCGGTGTACAAAATTTAGAGAAAGCTGCACTACAATTCAGCCAGAAACTAGGATTGGCAGTCTCCGGCGGAGGGACACATCCCACCGGCGGGACTGCCAATCGTATTATTGTGATCGGTGATACGTATCTGGAACTCATTGCGATCCACAATTCCGCAGAGGCCCAACAGAGCATGCTGGACCGATTGGCAATCCACGAGGGATATCTGAACTTTGTGCTTGCTTCAAATGACATCGAAGCTGATAGCAATGCTATGATCAATCGAGGCATCCAAATCCTGGGACCGATTCCGGGTTCACTTAGAGCTGCCGATGGTCGTACACGGGGCTGGTCTCGTGTAGATGTTGAGCGCCCGGACCTGGCACAACGTTATCCATTCATCATACAGCATGATAGCACTGGCGAAGAGCGTCGTTTTCGCCTTGCAGGGTGGACGACTCCACCAGAGCATGCACTGGGTGCCACGCAGGTCCGCAGCACAACTATTGCAGTTGCAAACCTTGCCGAGGCTACACAGCGTTACCAGCACATCTATGGATTACAGCCCTCGGATTCATTCACAGGTGAAGCAGATGGTTGGGATGCAATGCTTGCAGCCTTTCCTCTTGGAGGCAACGATCAGGGTCAGTGTTTTGAGCTGGCTGAACCGTTATCTCTGAGCGCTGAAGCAGATCAAGATGTGGATTATGAGCATTTGCCAGAGCCAGGAGCCCTTGCCAGGCACCTCGTACAATTTGGTGAAAGCCTATGTCGTATGACCCTTGCAGTAGATGATTTGGATAATTCGCGGCGATATCTCGATGAGAGTGGCGTAACGTATACCTATCAGACTATGCCACGTCCAGTCATTTGGATTCATCCCGATTATGCTTGTGGGGCATCAATTGTGTTACATCAGGACACAGAATAGGGGCAGCCGTTCTTAATAAAGCTGACTTGCCCCTATCTGATAATGGACCTACTACCGTTTTATTTTCAGTGTCTTGACGAAATTCTCGGCAAGCATCTCATATGCCGAGCCACGATACTCTTCAATGCGACCAGCATCACATAAGCTGGTCAAAACAGGATCAATGGGCAGTTGGGCCAGTAGTGGAGCGCCGGTCATATCAACCAGATCTGGGCCATTGCTTTGACCGAAAATCTCGTAGCGCTCGCCATTGGGCGTATCAAAGTAGGCCATATTCTCAACAACACCCACGATAACACCCTTGAGTTGCTGCACCATATTGATGCATTTTTTCACGACCATTGTTGCTAGCAATTGTGGCGAGGAGACGATAACAATTCCATCAACTGGCAAGGATTGCAAAACCGTCATAGGAGCATCAGAAGTGCCCGGTGGTAGGTCAACCAGCAGGTAATCAAGCTGGCCCCACTCAACATCGCTATAGAATTGTTTGATCGCACTGGAAACCATCGGCCCACGCCAGATCACGGGAGAGCTTTCGTCTTCAAGGAACATATTCATTGACATGATGCGAATACCGCCCATGCTATTCAACGGCTCGATACCACCGCTCGCCGATTTGTTTGGTTGACCGCGCGTGCCGAACATACGCGCGATACTGGGACCCGTGATGTCACCATCAAGGATACCTACGCGTAATCCCTGGCTTCTCAGCGAAACAGCCAGCAAGCCTGTAACAAGCGATTTACCAACGCCACCTTTGCCACTCATAATAGCGATCACCTGCTTAATCGTGCCATCTTTGCCGGCAGGAGCCATAGTCAAAGGCACCCCACGACCAAGAGGGGCCTTCTTAGGAGCAACCGAGATCGGTTCTCCATGGATGGCAGCATTCAGATCTTTGAGCAAAAGGGCCTGTTTTTCGGGTGTAAAACGATGGGTGCGCACGCCTCCCGCGATACTTTCACGTGATCCGACAGCGCAAGCTGTACAGGGAAGGCCATGCCCATGAAAGACCTTTACAGTTTCCGGGTGGCTTGTGACAACATCGTGAATAATCATATCGGAAGTGATTGTTTCCGCCATGTCCAATATCCTTTACGAGCACTCTCAGCCATTATCAACAATGGACGCAAGCGCTCTTCCTTAATGAATTTTGATCTGGTATACGAAAGAGTGGAAATAGGAAATAAATCCGACCTCTGCACTCTGATATTATAGCATACGAGGCATCTGGCTTCAATAAAGTGTGAAAGTGTTGTATAAGTTCGTATCTAAGATAGGTTGGTGAATCAGGTAGCAGATTGATGAAAGAGTGCGATCCTCAAGACTGGTATACCTCCCACATTTTCCAATGGCAAATAAATGTAGTGCGTTTCCTGGTCGACGGCAATGGTATGAGCACCACCAGGATCGACGAATCCTTCGTTCACCTTCTTTATGGTTCGTCCCTGCACATCGAATACCGACACGACGCCGCTCTCACTGGCTACGTAGAGATAGTGCCAGCCACCATCCAGCGCCATCAAATCTGGATGGTTCCCCACCGACTGGGTGGAGATGACCTTCATCGAGGCCAGGTCTAGCATCAGTAAGGTGGCATTGTCAGCACAGTTCACGAAAGCCAGGCGTTGCTGCTCATACAGGACGAGGTCCTGGCCACTCTGGCATCCAGGCAGGGCCGCACGTGCGATGATCTTGTCGCTCACCGGATCGATGGTGACGAGCTGATTGAGAGTCGCGACGACGGCAAAGATGCGATGGGAGACGGCATCATACTCGACATCACCTGCATCCCCTCCAAGGGGGATCTCCGTGATCCGCCGCTGGGTGCGCGCGTCAATCACAGCATCGTTCTGCCCTGCCTCGTCAGCGACAAAGACTTTGTGATCGGTCTGATCGTAGATGAGACCATCGGGGCTGTCTCCGACAGGGATCCTGGCGATGATGGCGTAGGTGTGTGCATCAATCACCGCGACTTGATTTGCGGTATTGGAGGTGACGAAGACCAGCCCAAGATCAGGAGCGACTGCGACGTCGTGCACATCAGCAATGCCTGGAATGGTGGCCACGATTTTCCTGGAGACGGTATCGAAGATGATCACCGTGTTCGAAGCGCTATGCGTCAGGTAAAGCAGCCTGGTGTGCGGATCCAGATACGTGTAGTCGAATCG
>DATMNR010000544.1:0-2969 GCA_035568795.1 Ktedonobacteraceae bacterium | reverse complement strand
TCTTGCGCAAGAAGAACAAGCAGATAGCATTGTGCTTGAAGAATTAAGACGTAGCGGTTGGCTTGAAAGAGTCTTTATTTCGTTTCCTGTCATGACAGGAGCGTATTCAACAGCTACCAAAGGGGATGGAAAATTTTTTGGAGAAGTAGTTGCTCTTCGTGTTGTAGAATCAACAGATATTATGACCGCTACCTGGGCGAAACTTCCGTATGATCTCCTACAAAAAATATCTTCCCGTATCGTGAATGAAGTCCCAAATATTTCACGAGTTGTTTATGATATAACAACAAAGCCTCCTGCGACGATGGAGTGGGAATGATGCTGTGGTTTCCTATTATCTCCTCCTATGCTATACTTTGATTGAGAGTTATCGAGCAAAGCGGCGGATACTACGTTTTAGTCCGCCGTATCTTATTGCATAGAAGCATAGGTTCAATGAAACGAAGGTCGGCTTTTCAGGCCGATATAGATGGAGTAAACTATGACTATTCAAGAACGAAAAGCAATCCCTATCCCGCAGGTAGAGCCCCGCAAATCTATTCCTGTACAGAATCTGCGCATTCCTGGCCCGACACCTGTACCTGCTGAGATATTGGAAGAACTGACTCATCCTTTGATCAACCATCGAGGTCCAGAGTTTGCCGCCATTCTAAAGCGGGTCACGGCACGCCTGCAATATTTCTTCCAGACATCCTCACCAGTGCTGACCTTCTCGGCTTCTGGTACGGGAGGTCAGGAGGCCGCAGTCGCTAACCTTTTCTCACCCGGAGATCATGTTGTAGCAATCACGATTGGTTCTTTTGGCAATCGCCAGGCGACCATCGCTGAGCGATACGGTCTTGATGTAACACGCATCGAATTTCCATGGGGAGAGGCCGCTGACCCCGCGACAGTTGAAACACGCTTGAAATCACTTGCACCTTACCGTGCTGTGCTCGTGACGCATAACGAAACCTCGACAGGTGTTACAAATGACCTGGAAACGCTGGCAGCTCTGATCCGCCGTCTTGGCCCCGATACGCTCATCGTTGTCGATGCTGTTAGCTCACTTGGCTGCGTACCGCTGGAAA
This sequence comes from Ktedonobacteraceae bacterium, assembly GCA_035568795.1. GTDB lineage: Bacteria > Chloroflexota > Ktedonobacteria > Ktedonobacterales > Ktedonobacteraceae > DATMNR01. The sequence continues at coordinate 1,899 of DATMNR010000544.1, read as the reverse complement.
TGGATTCCTGGGATATTGATGTCGTCTTCACGAGTTCGCAAAAGGGGTGGATGACTCCTCCCGGTCTGATGATGCTTGCAGCCAGTCCCCGCGCATGGGAAGCCAATAAAACTGCCAGGTTACCGCGTTTCTATTTTGACTGGGAACTGTCTCGCAAGTACTTAGAGAAATGGGAGCATCCAACTACACCGCCTGTCTCGCTCTTCTATGCGCTGGACCTGGCACTCGAGAAAATGCTGGAAGAGGGTCGAGAGGCTATCTTTGAACGACATCAGCGTATTGGTGAATACGTGCGCTGGCGCGCTAAAGAGATGGGATTGCGATTGCTGGCTGACCATAAAAATGCCTCGAATACCGTTTCGGCTGTGCTTACTCCCGAAAGTATCGATTCGAAAGCGCTGCTGAAGATACTACGCGAGGAGGATCAGGTGGTCTTTGGCGGCGGCCAGCAACAACTGGAAGGAAAGATCTTCCGCGTGGGACACCTCGGCTTCTTCGAGGAGGTAGACCTGGTCGAGGCCATGGATAAAATGGAGATGCGCCTGCGAGATACTGGTTTTACTGCCTAACAGAGAGGAACAGGATTACGTGGAAGAAGAATTCAACATACTCATTGCTGATCGCATCGCGCAGGAGGGCATTGATCTCCTGCGCTCGCAGCTTCCAGAGGCACATATAGACGTTCATTACGGCCTCAAGCCAGAGCAATTAAAAGGCATTATAGGCAACTATACAGCGCTTGTTGTGCGAAGCGAAACCCAGGTGACGAGCGAGATACTGGCAGCCGCCAGTGAACTCAAAATCGTTGGACGTGCCGGAGTTGGTGTTGACAATATCGACATCGAAGCTGCTACACGCCAGGGCATCATAGTTGTCAATTCGCCTACAGGAAACATCGTCGCGGCTGCGGAACATACCATTGCTATGCTGATGGCATTGGCACGACACATTCCTGCCGCCAGCAGCAGCACAAAGACAGGGAAATGGGAAAAGAGTCGCTTCCTGGGAGTTGAAGTACGAAACAAAATACTAGGCATTATTGGCCTTGGGAAGGTTGGCACAGAAGTAGCACGACGCGCACAGGGGCTAGAAATGCAGGTGATCGCCTTTGATCCATACGTGGCTTCTGAACAGGCTCGCAAGTTTGATGTCACTATGCTGAGTATGGAAGAAGTGCTCCAACAGGCTGACTTTGTGACGCTGCACACATCTCTTACCAGTGGCCCACAAGGAACTCGCGGGCTTATCGGGACACATGAATTACACCTGCTCAAACCCGGAGCGCGACTGATCAACTGTGCGCGCGGTGGGTTGATCGATGAAGAAGCCTTGCTCAATGCACTGCAAGAGAACCGCCTGGCAGGAGTCGCTCTCGATGTCTTCAGCCAGGAACCAGTAGGCGATAATGAGGTTTTGAAGCAACTGCTCGCACACGAGCGAGTGATCGCTACTCCACACCTGGGAGCTTCAACGGAAGAGGCACAATTGAGTGTGGCTACGGATGTGGCTGAACAAATTGTCGCAGTCTTGCACGGTGGTTTTCCGCGAGCTGCAGTAAATGCGCCTCTGATCCTGCCCGAAACCCTGAACATATTGCAACCGTATATGCACCTGGTTGAGCAGATGGGACGTCTATACACACAACTCCAACCTGGGCCGCTGAATAAGATCGAATTATCCTGCAGCGGCGACATAGCGAATAACGATTTGCGCCCCTTGCAGGCAGCGCTTATCAAAGGGTTGCTTGAATCGGTTTCAGACGCACATGTCAACATGATTAATGCGCTCTTGCTGGCAAAACAGTGGGGTTTGGAGATCAGTGAACAGAAATCAACCATCCCTACCGAGTTTGCCAACCTCGTCACCATACGCCTCATGAATGCTAATGGCTATAGCTCT
>DATMNR010000543.1:0-5424 GCA_035568795.1 Ktedonobacteraceae bacterium | reverse complement strand
TGTGCACAGCTCCCCAATCTGTTGAGTGGCATTACCACTAGCATGGGTGAGGTATCTCTTCCCATTCCTAACTGGAGCGGGGACACTTACAATCTACCTTTTTACTACACTTCTCTTGTTTTGTTATGTATTGCCCTTAGTGCTTCATGGTATATTCGCCATTCCAAATATGGCCTTATCCTACTCGCAATACGTGATGATGAAGAACGTGCTCAAGGGCTTGGCGTGAAAGTGAGGCCATACAAGTTAGGGGCTTATGTAATTTCTGCCATCATTGTCGGAATGGCAGGGGCTATGAATGCTTACTTCCTTGGTTTCATCTCTCCTACCTCAGCTTTTGACCGCTCCACCAATATCGCTACCCCTCTGATGGCATTCCTAGGTGGTATTGGCACTCTATCAGGCCCGCTCCTCGGGGCGCTTATTGAAGTACCCTTACAACAATACATTACAATGCAATTTGGCGAACAGGGATGGGATCTTATTCTCTATGGTGTACTTTTCCTGGTTATTATCCTTGTGCTGCCAGATGGTATCATTCCTACGCTTACAAGGCGTCGTTTGCTGCGGAAATTTATACTCAGCGAGAAGGATACCTTAGAAATACTTTCGACCACTTCCAATGATATATCTATCGCTCTCTCGCAGCTTTCCAGTTCTTCAGTTCCACAAGAAACAAGCGTACAGATTGTTTCAAATGATATACAGCAGCCGTACCGGGTGCCTTCGCCAATTCCCCACCACCGTTCAGCCCAGATCACTCTAAAGAATTGACCCAGAAAGTCAGGGTAACCCGCCTGGTGACGGTACCGCAAACTGAGTCTTTCCCCAGGTCAGCAGTGAAGACGAATCCTCACATTGCTAAACCTTGCCCTCGATGCGACGAACCACTCATGACCTGGGGAGAGACCCAATTCTGTACACAATGCGGTTTTGTACTTCCAAATTCAAAAAGCTCAATCCAGGGCGTTTACTAAGGTTCGTCACTACTCTAATACCAGAGCTTCACAGTACCAATCTACAATGAGTTGGTATAATAATGAGAAGACATTTCTTTTATCAGTTATGGATAAACTACAAAGTAGGCGTTTAAGGAGTTACGCAATGAGTGAATACGAAGATGTGATGGAAACCCTTAGAGCTACGAGCCGCACATTCTTCATCCCAATTTTTCAACTACCACCAGGTCTACAAGAGGCTGTCGCCTCAGCCTATCTCTGTATGCGCGCCGTTGATGAAATAGAAGATCACGCCGAACTGGGAAAACATGCAAAAATTCGACAGCTACGCTCGATTAGTCAGATCTTGCAAGCACAGTCTGATGTGGATACTTTTTCACGTAACGAATTTGCAACAGCATTTTCAGGTGAGCAACATAGGCTCCCCTCTGTGACGCTTAGACTCGCCGAGTGGGCTTGCTATGCGCCAAAATCGATAGCGCCACGAATTTGGGATACAACGGCAGCCATGGCCGAACGCATGGCATACTGGGTCGCTAAAAACTGGAACATTAGAACCGAAGCCGACTTGAATAGTTATACATACAGCGTTGCTGGCTCTATTGGCTTGTTACTCTGCGACATCTGGGCATGGTTTGCTGGCGAGCAACTCAGTCGCTCGCATGCTCTCCATTTTGGGCGCGGTCTGCAAGCTGTAAATATACTGCGTAATCGTGTTGAAGACCTGGCTCGAGGAGTCGATTTTTTCCCGATTGATTGGACCTGGGAACAAATGTATCAATATGCTTATCGGCAACTCTCAGTAGCCGATGGATATACTAGAACACTCACATCAGATTCCACTATGTACTTTATTAAGATTCCTTTAGCCCTCGCTTATGCCACATTGGATGCACTGAAGCGAGGGGAAGCCAAACTCAGCCGTGAAGCAGTGCTCCAGATCATACAAGATACGAATAACAACTAATTAGGAAGTCGATGTATCCTTTTCCGTTCATGTGATCAAGGTGACAATGTATGAGCGAAATTTATGATGCAGTAATAGTAGAGGCCGGTCCAGGTGGATCAATTACGGCTTATTATCTCGCCAAAGAAGGCTCTAACACTGCGTGATCATCATAGGGTATGCCTGGGCGTTAAACACTTCCTGATCTGATGCCGGAACAGCGATGGGCCGTTCCGGCATCAGATCATTTTCGAGCTCACACTCAATCCTCGAATACTGCTTGGGGATGCTCAAGCTGTTTCAGTCGCATGCCCAACTTTAGTAGTAACACACCAAGCGTACCGGCAGCTCGCCTGCTCATGTTGAGCTGCTTCGGAAGATGAGCCAGTAATTGTCTCTTCTCCATTTCATGGAGAAGATCCCGACGACGCATTTCAAGCTCTTTTTCATAGAGATGTTGGTTGTTTAGCATGAGATTATCTCCTCTCGGGCCATATTCTTATTAGCATCACTCATCATGTACAAAGATCAATAAAAAACCGTGGGCCTTGCAGATTTCTGCTAGTACCCACGGCTGAGGAGGTATCCTCTTCTGTTCCAATTTACCCTGAAGGGGATGAAACTTCTTCAAAGATGGGTACACTTTGGCTATATGCAATGCAGAATACCGGCAACAACACATGCAAGGTTTTAGCCTTACTGGATGGGCAGTATTTGAACATTCCAAAGGGCATTTCACAGACTCTGTGAGTATCGCCGTTATGTCCATAGGGCAAGTTGAGCCAATGTCTTGCTGTAGCCATCGGTACTATTTCCTTTCATGATTTGTGTATATTGAGAGCTAGTTATCCAGGTATAGAACCTCGAAAAGACAAAGCAGAAAAGTAACGCTCTTTTGCTCTCTGTATAGATAGACGAAAAGAATCGCGTTTTTTACAAGACGACTTTTATAGCATCTTGTACGGCGCGATAGAGGTAATATCCATTGAAGTGTCAATTTCCAGCTCGAAACCACAACTGCTTCCCGTAATGACTGCTACCTTTCCATCGAGCATATCCATATATTTTCTTCTTTAAATTCTAGATCAATGAGGATCTGCTTCCTCTTCTTTAGCGGCTATCTCAGCAAGTGAACGATTGCTTATTGCAGAGAAGTCAAACGTATTCGCATCATATCCCTTCACTGCATATTCATCTTGATGTTTTATGAGAAGCCAGGATTCTTTTCCCTTAAATCCACGTACGCGGATCAGTGCGAACGAGCCTTGCAGCTTTGTTCCATAAAGGCGAAATAATAGTCTTCCTTCTTGTAGTCCTCTGTGCATCGCTTCCTCAGCCGCGCTTCTCTCTGTGATTTCTTCCCAAATACCTTTTTCTCGTTCTATTTCTGGAGTATAGGTTCCTTCGTCCCAAACCATCACAGATCCTGCTCCATATTCTCCTTTTGAAAGGACTCCCTCAAAACGCCGATAGCTAAGGGGGTGATCAGACGTGAATACAGCCAGTCGCTTCACACTACTATCGAGTGTTGGCCCTTTTGGAATTGCCCACGAAGGCATAACCCCTCCAATTTCTAGTCTGAAATCGTAGTGAAGAGTAGTTGCTTTGTGCTTCTGGACAACAAAGACGAGTTTCTGGTTATCTGAAATGCTTTTCATGCTTTTAGTATTGTATAGTAAGTTCACAAGGTAATCATACAAAGATAACAACATACAGCAAGGATATCACGCTCGCTATACACTTCAGACAATATGCGGCTATTCAACAGGAGAGATGAATGGCACAAGATAATCCAACGCGAGATAAGACTACAATTTTAATTCTCGGGACTGTACAGAACGAGAAGAAGGACTTTTTCAGCAAATTAAATTCATTCTCATTGCTCATGATCAAAGGCAAAGATGAGAAAACCATTCTTAATATCCCAGCGTGGCCTATACTTGTCGCGCTTGTTGTTTTTTGGGTGGTGCGAGCGATACACTCAAGGTAGTCCTGAAGATCAGATTGCACATCAGAACATCACGACAAAATAAGGTCTATAGGCATTAGAAAGGAGCATGCAATTTCATGTCACTCGATGTTTTCAAACTGGACGGACGAGTAGCGTTAATCACAGGAGGCAATCGGGGATTAGGGTTTGCTATGGCAAAGGCTCTTGCCGAAGCCGGAGCAAGCGTTGTTGTTACAAGTCGTCAGGAGGCTAAGGCGATGAAGAGCGCGACGAATCTTGCCGAAATCACTGGACAACGCACTTTGGGCATTGCTGTCGACGTTACAGACGCTGCACAAATCGAAACGATGATCCAAACCGTTGTGAAGGAATTTGGGCGTATCGACATCCTGGTCAACAACGCCGGTATCAACATCCGCAAACCCGTTGAAGAGCTTGACGAGGTGAGTTGGGACCTGGTACAAGCTACCAATCTGAAAGCGCCGTTTCTCTGTTCCCGGATAGCGGCTCGCTATATGAAAGAGCAGCGTTACGGCCGCATAATCAATCTCTCATCCATGTTGGGCCTGGTTGCGTTACCCGAGAGAAGTGCCTATTGCTCTAGCAAAGGGGGTCTCATCCAGCTAACCAGAGTGCTGGCGCTGGAATGGGCCACACACAATATTACTGTGAACGCGTTATGTCCCGGTCCTTTCGCAACCGAGTTAAACATTCCGGTGATGAATAATCCACAAACAAACCAGTTCTTTCTCAATCACACTGCACTAGGTCGGTGGGGTCAACCAGAGGAGCTTGGTGGAGCGATTGTCTTTCTTGCTTCAGAAGCCTCAAGCTTCATGACCGGTTCAGCTCTGGTAATAGACGGCGGCTGGACAGCCGAGTAAGTTACACAAGGTTCCTTGCGATCGCTAGTAGTAGCTTCAAATCATGTTTCAGAAAGTGAGAGCTTGATGCACATTGGTCTTGCTGTGTACGGCACAACCTTTGGGATGGGAATCGACCCGGCTTCTAAACGACCTAAAATTACTCCAATACAACTCTTCGACAAAGCAAGAAGTTGTGATCTGGAAGGAGTGGAATTGCCTGCCTCCTTGATGCAAGGTGAAGATGCTACCTCTATAGCCAACTATGCCAAGGATCGAGGGCTGTTCATCACTCTTGAGACAGAGGGGTACAATCCGAACAAACTCGCAACTGTTATCGATCTTGGCGTTCGATTGGGTGCAAAGACCGTACGCACAATTGTTGGAGGCGCAAAACTCGGAGGTGATCGCAGGCCCCTGGCTGGTCGTTGGCAGTCATTTTTAGATGAGATTCTGGTGGGGCTGAAGGAGGCAACAAACATCGCGGAGGAGGCTGGAGTCAATCTTGCACTGGAGAATCATCAGGATCTGACCTCCGAGGAACTGCTGTGGCTGTGCGAGTCTATCGGGTCACCGAGGTTCGGCATCACTTTTGATACCGGCAGTGCCCTTGCTACCACCGAAGAGCCGGTGGAATTTGCCAGGAGAGTTGCACCTTACGTGAAAAATGTTCATTTAAAGGATTACCAGATCTACATGTACAAC
>DATMNR010000542.1:0-5425 GCA_035568795.1 Ktedonobacteraceae bacterium | reverse complement strand
GATACTTGATTTTTACATCTTGATATGCTAGCATGTAAACATGGAACAGAAGAGAGTATATAAGTACCGTATCTATCCCACTGCTGAGCAGCAGCGCATGCTTGCCAGCACCTTCGGCTGTTGCCGTTTCGTCTATAACTGGGCGTTGCGTCAAAAGACGGACGCCTTCTACACTGAGCAGCAACGCCTGTATTACAAAGACCTGAGTGAAGCCTTGACACAACTCAAGAAGCAACCTGACTATTCCTGGCTCAATGAGGTCTCTTCTGTTCCCTTGCAACAAGCCTTGCGACATCTTGAGAAGGCATTTCTCAATTTCTTTGAGGGCCGGACCAAGTATCCTACATTCAAGAAAAAAAGGAGTAGACAGTCTGCGACCTACACATCCAATGCGTTCAAGTGGGATGGAACTTCGTTGACCCTGGCAAAGATGACTGATCCTCTCGACATTCGTTGGAGTCGCCCTTTGCCTGATGGCACGAGACCAAGTAGTGTCACCGTCACCAAAGACTCTGCAGACCGCTACTTTGTGTCACTGCTGGTAGAAGAGGACATCAAACACCTTGAACCAATCGAGCGAAGTGTAGGAGCTGATCTGGGCTTGAAAGCGTTCATCATCCTCTCGACGGGAGAGATGGTTGGCAATCCTCAGTTCTTCCAAAGGGATGAAAAGAAATTGGCGAGGGCTCAGAGGCGACACGCGAAGAAATACAAAGGGAGCAAGAACCGCGTCAAGGCCCGTCAAAAAGTAGCCAGCATACACGCCCGTATTGCCGATAGACGCCGTGACTTCCTGCATCAACTCTCGACCCGTCTGATCCGTGAAAACCAAACGATCTGCGTCGAGAGCCTGCAAGTGAAGTACATGGTCAAGAACCACCGTCTTGCCAAGGCTATCAGTGATGTGGACTGGTCGGAGTTTGTGACCCAACTGGAATACAAAGCAGCGTGGTATGGGCGCAACCTGGTCAAGATTGACAAGTGGTATCCGTCCTCTAAACGCTGTTTTGACTGTGGGCATATTCTCGAAACCCTTTCGCTCGATGTGCGCGTCTGGACCTGCCCAGAATGTGGCGTGACCCATGATCGCGATATCAATGCAGCACAGAACTTGCATGCCGTGGGGCTCACGGTATTTGAAGCTTCTGGAGAACGTATCAGACCTGGAAGAACCAGGCATCGTTCGATGAAGGAAGAACTTCCCTAACGGGAAGAGGTCAATTTTTACACGTTCAGTATTTCCTGGGCTCGTTGCTGCTTTCTCTCAAGAGCAACGGTAGCATCACGATACATTACTCGAACGATACATTGCGTTGCAGGCTTTCCAAGCGAAAAGGTATAGATATTCTCGGATTTCAATACCTTTGCTCTAACCACTGGGCAAAGCGAGAGCACAAAGGCTTGGAAACCTGATACAACCTCGTAGTCTCCGCAAAGGGTTAACACTGCTTTACCCCTGGCGATAAACCCATCCCCGTCGATCACTCCTCTCCAATAATGCCTAACCAGTTCAAATGGAACGGAAGCCACTCTAGTTGAAAAAGTCTTATTGGGCAATATGCCATGCATTGCGAGGTCAGATGCCATTTCTGGACTGCAGATAACCAGCGAGCAGGAATGTTGGTTCTCGCTTACCATTTGAGTTGCATCCAGTGCTCTCTTAAACTTATATAGGTGTTCACAATCTTGCATTGCCAGATTTAATGTGACACGATTCCCTGTAGTGATACAGCCATCGGCTGTTAGGAAACCAAGCCAATACGCTTTTTCTTCAGAATCAATGTCATGGAAGTAGCTGTGATTGCATGTATGCCTGCGCATCTCCTCACTATGAGATCTGAGAATCAGGCCGTGTTTTTTTAGCAAAGGACTGAGTACTTGGTAGGAAGTTCTATATCGGTGCGCTATTGTATTCAAGCTTTCTCCAAGTGTGTACGACATAAGCATGTCTTGTATTTGCTCGTCTGTCCATTTGAATGGCGCTGGCATCAATAACTCCCCTGGTGTATAATACATTTATCATATTATACAATAAATTAGGAGAGGCCGTAAGACCTGGACGGGCCAAGGCTCGTTCCGGCAAGCTTTGTTGAAACAGGAAGCCCTGGAGGCGACTCCAGGAATCCCGTCTGCCGATCACGGCTACGGGAAGATGCCAATATGGACATATTTCCAGTTGCAGAATCTTCCCAGGTGTGCTATACTCTCCTGGCATGCGAGGTTAGCTTCAGAAATAGGCTTCTCTGCGCCTTCGAAGGAGCAACTGTGGTGGATTGTGTTGAAGTGCAATCAATCATCACCTAAACTGCCTCTCCCATCTGTATGCTTTACGCTTAAACAGACAGAATTGCAGAATCTTGTAGACGATCTTGAGAACATGTCTCGTGTCGGAACAAGTTAAACATTTTACTATACCTCGCAGGAATAGAAAGACAGAAAGAAGAGTTATGAAGCAGAAACTAAAAACACACAAAGCTATGGCGAAGCGGGTCAAAATTACCGGCTCCGGCAAAATTATGCGCCGCAAAGTGGCGTTAAGCCACCTTCGCCGCAATAAGTCTCCACACTCTGTCCGTTCAATGGACAAAGACTTTCAGTTGGCTACCGCCGATACACGTCGTATGAAACGTCTACTACCTTATTCCTTCTAGCATAGGATAAGGTAATTGAATCGAACGGAGGAGAAAAAATACTATGACAAGAGTTAAACGTGGAGTTCAAGCTCACAAGAAACATAAAAAGCTATTACAAATGGCCGAAGGCCATCGCGGTACTCGCAGGCGATTATATCGTCCCGCGCACGAGTCTGTTATGCGTTCAATGGCTTATATGTACCGCGATCGTCGAACCCGCAAACGTGATATGCGCCGCTTGTGGATCGTTCGCATTAATGCTGCTGCGCGTATGCACGGAGTGAGCTATAGTAAGTTGATGCATGCTATTCATACTGCCAATATTGATGTGGATCGTAAGATTCTTGCGGAGATGGCTGTGAATGATGAGGCTGCTTTTACTGCGCTGGTCCAGTCGGCGCTTGCAACAATTTCGTAAAGTGTTTTTCATTTTCATCTTGCAGCCTGCGGCTGCAAGATGAAAATTGGGTTTTCGGGCACACCCCGAACCCTGGCAAAGGGCTTGGCCCTCTGCACTCCCACTTTTGTAGGGGTGCGGGCTTGACCCTTGCACTCCAAATCTTGTCAGGGTAAGGGACTTCACACTCCGCAACCCAAATCTTGTCAAGATAGCGGGCTTGACCCCTGCTCCCTCATAGAGAACATGACGATAATTACCAGCCCATCTAATTCACGTATTAGCAAATTACGCGAACTGCATACAACCAGGGGCCGCAAGAAAAGCGGCCTCTTCTTGATGGAGGGTCCCCATTTGCTGACTGCGTTACTGGATGCACAAGTTGTTCCTCGCGAAGTCTATTACCAGCCTGAATTGCTGCAACGCACTGCAAATGGCAGATCATTACTAAACCGCCTGCTCTATGCTACTTCACTAACCCCTGAACAACTCATAGAGGTAAGTGAGCGCGTTATCGAAAGCCTCGGTGAGACACAAACTTCTCAGGGAATAGTTGGAGTATTATCGCTTGATACATTTCAACCAGCGCTTGTACGCGCCCGGCGTGCAAAAGCTTCGCGCCCAGCGTTGCTTATAGTGGATGATCTGGCTGATCCAGGCAACATGGGGACGCTATTACGTACAGCACTGGCCGCGGATGTGGCTGAAGTACTTCTAACACCTGAGTGTGTTGACTGTTTTAGTCCTAAAGTAGTTCGCGCCGCTGCTGGGGCACATATTGCATTGCCTATAGAAATGGATCTTTCATGGGATGCAATCGCAGAAAAAATTACCATTCATTGTAAAGAAGAGAAACGGGTATTTTTAGCCGAGGCTGGGAGTCCGCATCTTTACTTTGAACAAGATTTGAAACAACCATTTGCGCTCATTATTGGTAATGAGGCGCATGGCCCTTCACATGAGGCCCGCAAGCTGGCAACTCTACCCATCGCAATTCCATTAGCAAATGGAGTGGAATCCCTAAATGCAGCAATGGCTACTGGCATAGTACTATTTGAGGCTATTCGCCAGGCCCAACAATAGTAAAGACCAGATCTATCGTACCCTTCGGGGATGAGGGATCGATAAATCTGGCCAGATTTATCTTTATCATAACAAGATATTACCGATGCACGTAGTATTCAGGAGAGCTATAAGTGTATCGAGAGGGCCGATAAATCGGCGATTGGCGCTAGTCGGTAGTCATTTCCTGGTGCAAGTCGGGCTGGTGTACAAGCGACCCTTCTTTACCGCAGCTATCACACCTGGTGGGCATAGAACCAGTGTGAACCATGCCGCATATTTCACATTCCCAGCGATAGAGTATGATCGCCCGATTTTGTGGGAATAGACTTACTGCTGTCTGCACAGTCGCATCATTGCTAGTTACAACGGCATTGTTGGTTTTTGTTCTCTGTGCAATCACTTGAAGTCTCCTTTGTGTATGCCTAGCCTTCTATAAAACAGCCATAGAAGTTTGAAATGTATAGTACTTCCTTTCATTCAGATGAGGAAGATGCCTAAACATCTTTCTAGCTACGCTAGTAGCGTTTCTGAATGATTTATGCATAGTATAAGTCTAACAGCCATCGCATATGAAAGTCTACGTATTTTGATAGGCGTTCTGGATGCTATTCATAACCAAATAGTTATACACAAGAATTATCTTCAAAAGAAATGAGCCAGGTGAGATGACACCTGGCTCATTTCTTTTGAATTCTTCTTTTACCTCTCAGATTGCACAGGCCATTGGGGCTGTGATTGTGCGCCATTACCTTGCTGATGGGGAGGTGTTGGATATTGGGGTTGTAATTGTGCGCCATTACCTTGCTGATAGGGAGTCATGGGATATTGAGGTTGTGATTGCATGCCATTTCCCTGCTGGTATGGTGTCATAGGGTAGGGAGAGAAAGGACCGGTCGTCGTCCTTGCCGGAGCAAGAGCATTATTATTCGAGGAATAGGCTGATGAGGTAACAGTGCGGAAAGCTCCGCTGAGCGATAGTTGATTCTGATATTCTTCCTCAGGAGTAACTGTCACATTGCCCATCGGGGCATAATAATTCAGATTCTCTCGCAGCTTGAAGGCTTCCACAGACGCCAGCAATTGCTCAGCCAGGCGAGCAACTCGCTCCATATTTTGTGCTGCGTCGCGAGTACTGGCGCTACTCCGTTGAGTCGAGTCAGAAACAGTTTGCATGATTTGCACAACTGAACTGGATGATTGTAGTTGTTGTGCAGCCATGCGGTTGATGGCTTCAATTTCAGAGGCCTGGCGCTCAACGACACCGAAGATGGATGCTAGCGAAATACCGGCTTCCTGGGCCAACTCTGAACCCGCAGAAGTCTCGCGTTCG
>DATMNR010000541.1:0-5856 GCA_035568795.1 Ktedonobacteraceae bacterium | reverse complement strand
GCATATCCAGAACCCGTAGCACTCTGGTTGGGTGAAGAAACGGTTGGGCTTACCAAAGGACCTGGCTGTGATATGTTGTTACTAGAGTCAACGGTAGGGGTATTTGTGATCTGCCACACATTTGAACCGTCAGGAATGCGAGCATATGATTGATCAACAGCGAGTGACGGAATGATGACCTGGTCAACAATTATCCCTCCAATAAGCAGACGTATATTTGTGTTAATGAGAGAACCTGAAAACATGGAAGGGAAAAGTGCAAGATCACCATGTGGAGCTAGAACTGAACCTAAAGGAAGATAGAAAGGCTTTATACTAGAACCTATATCTAAAGTGGCATGAGAAGTATAAAGATTATACGGTTGACTTTGGGGGTTATACAATTCAACCCAGGAGTCATTTGTAATTGAAAACGTATTCTTTTGTTCTGAACAGTTCCATCTTGATCCAGGCAACGAAAGCACTTCGTTAATGAGCAATTTGCCAGGAATCGCGGGAACTGGTAGAGGAGAGCCTGGAACAGATGGGGGAATGAGAGAGGCGCATCCATGAGTACTGACAGATGAAGCATGCGAAATCAGCGTTGAAAAATGACTTATCAAAAAAAACAATGCGAGGAATAACGCTAAAAAAAATCGCAGCCTCACGTACCCCCTCCTTCAATCGCCAAATCGCACATTTTACTGTGAGAGGTATTCAAAAGGTACTTTACTGCGGCCGGGGATGCGCTTATTAATGGCACGCCGTAAAGCCTCAACACTAGTTTCCCCAAGGGTAAAAGCTATGATTGAGCCAATTATTACACCGCAAATGCCGCCTATCGCGATGCCTTCAAGAAACATACGATTACGAAAAAATGTCAACATTGATCACCTTTTCCAAAAGATTTATTTATTGCAGATAAACTACTGTCTTTGCTTCACTCCACAGGCTTTCGAGGCGGTAATATTCTCGCTCCTTTGGCCCAAAGACATGTACAATGACATCAACAAAGTCCAACAGAATCCAGCCAGCGTCCGCGACACCTTCTCTATGAAGCACTCTGGCCCCTTGTTCAACTAATTGTTCTTCAATCGCATCAGCGATGGCCTGTATTTGACGGCGATTACTACCACTACAAATTACGAAATAATCCGCAATTGTAGTGACATCTCGTATATCTAACAAAATGACATCCGAAGCTTTTTTGTCAGATGCAATATCAACGGCAGCCCTTGCCAATTGGCCAGGGTCTAGCAGAACTCCTTCCACAAATGCTCCCTGTGTTTACACACTTCTAGGTAGTGAAGTACCCGAGAGGGTACTGCATACTTCGTTAGAGTAAGGTACTTTATTACCAGTAACGCTTACTCATGAAATTAATAGTACCCGCATTATAGCATGCCTTAGCAAGAATGTTAATGAGAATGAAGACCAAACCATTCCTCTTTGCTTGTATGACGTTCTACGCTTCTATTCTTCAAAATTTCAGCGCGCAACTCACCTAGAGTTCCCCAGCCTTCAGCCTCGACATCATATTTGTGGATCGTTTCCTCGTTGCGTTGATGTACCCACACAAAAGTCTCATCGGGTAAATCTGTATATTTCTCGACAACAGCGCGCAGGATATCACGAGCAACATCTTCGACAAAACGTGGATTTGCATGCGCTTTATTCACGATATAAAGTTCATCTGGCCGCTTGAGCAAACCATAATTTTCAGAACTCATCGCGCCCTCTGCCAGGTCTATCAGCTCACTGGCATCTAGACTATGATTTGTGCCAATCATGAGTGTCGCTATGCCTCGCTGGTTGTGTGTTGCCAGGGGAGTGATGTCAAGCATTTTCTCAATCACATCTTCAGGAAAGCCCTCTTCTTGCAGGCGCACTCGTGCATACTCATACACCATATCTTGCGCGCAAGGGCATGCAACCATACCCTCGACTTCAACACCGATCATGTGCCTGGAAGATTCCCTGGTCGCGACTGCCTGAGCAATCAAACGATAGACTTCTTGAGTAGGGCGGCCAGAGACAGGTGTCATTCTCTCGAGTGGAAAGGTAGTACGGATATGTACTTCTGCCCTGAGCGCTTTCTGCTTCTCAACGATAGATTTTGCAATATACTCGGCGAGAAATTCTATGTTAGGCCATGTGTTTCCGACAATTTCTTCCATTACCTCGTCTAGTGCATCGCTGAAACGAGACATATGCACCCCGGCCTGAGTAGTGCCAAGATCAGCGTAAAGGTCAAATTGTGCATTGAACCAATGTTGCGGGCCTGTCTGATCTCCGATGAGAATTGCCTTTGTAATACCAACTACGCCAGCCTTTCCTAGCCGGACATGTACTCCTGGTTTACTATTTTGAATGTCTCGATCTAAAGATATATGCAAAATAGGAGCTTTCCCATTTTGTGAATGTGATGGTAAAAATGTAGTATCAATACTCATGAAAATGCTTATCTCCTTTAAAGATTATGATCTTGAGTACTCTGTATTCAGGTACCTATTTTATGACAACATAACGTATGATGACTTTTAATCCTTTGTCGGATATTGCATGTTTCTAACACCCTAAAGAGATACAGTATCTTTTGTCGCAGATGTCGCAGTTGTAGCGTTTGTGAACGATGTCGCAGCTCAATCTGATCTTAACACTGAATTACCCCTAGTTGTTACTCATTGTGATGAGATTCTTGAGACAATATCAGAATTGGAGTCAAATTTGGAGATAGCCAATTGAGTTTTTGGGGAGGTAATGCAACGCATTTAGATTGGGGTTCGTGACGCATGGCAGGTCTGTATGAGCAAGTATCAGCGTTGGTACAGAGAGTATCGAAGATTATTCTTGAGGCTGGAAGGTAGACCTTTCCAGCCTTTAATTCGCATTGGATCTATCGTGCTGTCCAGTATCGCTCCAGGTGAACCGTCTGTACAGGGCGAATGCCGTGTGAATAGTCTTCCATGGATTGATGCATCGATGCTTTGTCGGGGAAGTTTAGTTGAATCTGGGAGCTGTACATTTCAGAACCTTCCAGCCTTAGATGAAGCATTTCGGACATCTCTACCAACGCAGGTTCCATTGTGCCACCAAATTCTTGCAGCCGATTTTCCAGGGCATCTTTTGTTAAGACATAGGGGAAATCCTCGTAAAGTTTGACGTTCGCTCCTCGCTGAATTAAGCGATCTACCGCGGAGCATACAATCTGATGATCAACATGACGCCCTACCCCAAGGGGAGCATACCAGACCGCATCGGGTAACCGCTCATGCAAGGTTACCAGATTTTGAGCCAGTTCCTTATCTATCCAAAGGTCAGCTGGATGTACATCCCCACCAATCAACTGACTATTCTGAGAATAGTATGCTGGAGTACCGCGATATATCGCGTCAAGATAATCAAGCCATAGATAATCGGCATGCAGGTAATCGAGCGCTCTTGTATCTTCTTCCCTGCGAGTGGTCATTGCAGTTTGCGCATTCTGTCGGAAGTCCATGCCTCTTTGGACCTCCACAGCAAAAGGACTTAATTCAGTATTCGAGGAAGGTACTCCTGCAAATATGGTGATAACCAGCGGGCGTAAACCCGTACTTACTTGAACTCCAAGAGTGCCACCACAGGAGTAGACAACATCATCAAGATGGGGTGAAAGAAATATATGCCGGTGATCCCTTGTAATTTCATCAAAGCTTTTAAGTTGCAATGTTTCAATCCTCCAAAATAGAGTGAATTTGGGGAGACCCATACCATGCTCAGCGACTGTGCCCCTAAGAACTTCGCTCTGTATAATGTAGCACGAATTATGGCAACCGAACACCCTCCTCGGCGAAATCTACCAGTCCATCTTGTGCTAGCTTTTCAACGAGCTGTTGTAACCATATCAGATCCTCTTCTTGAAACTCTTGTTTAATTTTTGGACCGAGTATAGTTAAAGGAATGCGCTGGCCTTCTGGTAGAGAGCACAAATGATCGACGATACGGCCCCGAAAATAGCGATTTGTACTTGTGAACGGTTGTTTTTGATAGGCTTCTTTCTTTTCTGCTACCTTGCGTAATTGGCGCATCACTGTCCCAGATGGAAAAAGACTATATTGTGACATTTCAGCATAGGTTTTGCAGGCATCTTGCAATGGACAACGAGAGCATTGCGGATTTGCGCTGGTGCAGGTAGTGGCGCCCAAATCCATGAGCGCCTGGTTCCAATCGTATGCTTTACCATCCGGTAAAACCTGTTCAGCAAAAGTTAGTCTTTGATCATTTGTGAGTCTGGGTTCAGAAAGATCCAGCCCTAAAAATATGCGATGCAGCACACGGTGAATATTGGTATCGACCATTGCAACCTGCTTCTTGAAAGCAAAACACGCAATCGCGCCAGCAGTGTAACGACCAATACCTTTAAGTGTAAGCAGTTGTTCAATGGTGTCAGGTATGCTTCCACCATATTCATTCATCACCTGGCGTGCAATTGATTGAAGGCGCACAGCTCGCATATTGTAACCTAAAGGAACCCATACAGAGATTACATCGGCTGTTGAAGCCGCGGCAAGATCAGCCAATGTTGGAAAAGTAGCCAGGAATTGCTCATACTTTGGCAGCACCCTCTGTACCTGTGTTTGCTGTAGCATCATCTCTGAAACAAGTATCGCATATGGGTCATGAGTTGAACGCCAGGGTAAATCACGATGCTCGGCAGCATACCATTGCAACAAGTATGAATGAACCCGAGTTAATTGCTCAGTTTCGAGTTTTAAAGAAAAATGAGATGAAAAAGAGGGCTTAGCCATTGATCCTCAGGATTTAGCTGTTTGAGCAGCAGTATCATCCATGTGCTCTGTAGTGCCTGCAGGTACCTGACTCTCCTGACGTTGGCGGTTTCGCAAAGAAAAAATAGTGTCTCCGCCTTCTTGCCAGCACTTTGAGTCAGGTGCAGGTAAATTTTCGCACAGGACCCAATCATTGGCATCTTTCAGCACATGTCCTTTAATACATTTGGCATACATAATATGATCGTTTAAGTCTGGATCATCTGGCTTTATCCCGGGTGACGCGATTTTTGGTATGAAAAATTTACACCAGGCCACTATTCGGCACCTTCCTTTAATGTTGGAGTATTCCATCCCAGGCATAGCAGCGATATTTCTATGTTGCTTCTCTATTTACCCTGGTATGTGAAAGTATTATATCGCATCGCATGATATTTAACTAGTAGCCATCTCTTCTATTGTTCACGATGTAATAAGGATATGCCTTTCAGGAGATCTATTGTGGATGGTGCCTGGGTTTGCCAGCGTTGTGGTCACCGTGGCTAGACTTCAGGTGTTTTTCAAAATATCACTCTAAAATACGAGAGTTATGGACGAATAAAAAGGTTCGTCCATATTTTTTATATTTCGCGACTTGTCGCTCTTCGCAGCCACCACGTCCCGGTTTTGAAAGCAGCTAACAGATAAATCCATCCCCAGGCATCCTGTATCACCCAATAACTGGCTGCCATTGCCAGGAAGAAAAGGCAGGCGATTGCTGAAAGCTGTTTCAGGCGCCAGTTTCGTAATCGCCAATTGAAGCTTTGTATGGAACTCTCGTTGTAGTGTCGTATAACCAGTCCTGTGGCTATCACAAGTGTTATCGTTCCGCAAATACCCAGGCCAAGTAGGAAGAAGGAGATGAGCTGTGTATTGAGTATAATGCCTGCCATGTTCCTCTCCGTTACAATAGGTTCTATGTTACTTGTTATTGACATAAAGTATCTACGAAAATTATAGCATGTATAAGAAGAACTGTAATTCTTGCGCCAGACTACACCACCTGCTATATTTGAGATAAGAATTACTATTTTTTTGGCAGGTTGGTACATTTTGTTAGCAAAAGAATTCA
>DATMNR010000540.1:0-3001 GCA_035568795.1 Ktedonobacteraceae bacterium | reverse complement strand
CACCATTTCTATTAATGACGTAGCAGTGCTGCGAGGTTACAGTGTATTTGAGTCCTTACGCACATATGATCGCCGACCTTTCCATCTCGATCTACACTTGATGCGCCTTTATCGTTCCGCCAGGCTGATTGAGTTAGAGATACCCTGGTCGAGCGAAGCAATCGCAGAAGTTGTGCGAGAAATCATCGCGCGTAATACGTACCGGCATGCTGCAATTCGGCTGCTGGTTACTGGTGGCGAAAGTGAAGACGGTATTCTGCCTTCCGGAAAACCGTTGCTGATAGTATTGATTACTCCTTTGGACGAACGTGATATGGAGCGATTTGCAAAAGGATGTAAGCTGATTACGACGAAATTGCAGCGTATATCTCCAGAAGCTAAAACAGCAAATTATATTGCTGCTGTGCGTGCTTTGAAAGAAGCATATCGGCGTGGTGCTGCCGACGCATTATTTGTGAACGAGCGAGAGCATGTATTGGAAGCTACACGCAGCAATTTTTTCATTTTTCGTGGAGATACCCTTGTTACTCCTCGCAGAGGCATATTAATAGGTATCACGCGCAATGTTGTACTTGAGCTGTCACGGAGTGTTTTTGCTATTGAGGAGCGACCCATTTTGCTGGAAGAATTGTCGCTTGCTGACGAAGCTTTTGTCACGTCTTCAAGTAAAGAGATAACACCGGTTGTAAAGATCAATGACCGTATTATTGGCGAGGGGAAACCGGGTCAACGTACCTATCAACTTGAGCAGCTTTTTATTGAGATGGTGGAACGCGCAGAATTCTAAATAATTGCCAGAGTTGGAATGGTCTTAATGACATTCCAACTCTGGCAATTTTCATTTGGATATGTTGCTAGCAATGCCGATCAGAGATCTAGCTAACTGAAGAAGCAATAGACTCAGCCGCAGTAATGGTCTCCAGCGCAGCCTCAAGGATATCAAGCCCCTTATTGAGTTGCTCATCTGTTACACATAGTGGGACGAGTATGCGCACTACATTGTCATACATACCAGCTTTGATCAACGCAAGACCCCGGTGGTGCGCTGCTGTAAGCACATCACTCGCTGCCTGCGCATCCGGTTCTTTAGTTGAGCGATCTTTGACAAGTTCCATCGCAGCCATACCGCCAAGTCCTCGCACGTCACCAATCATGGAATAATGCTCTTGAAGTTTCAGAAAGCGTTTTGTGATGATATGGCCTATTTCGCGTGAGCGAGCAGCGTAGTCCTCTTTCTCGAAGAGATCGAGTACCGCCAGTGAAGCTGCACAGGCAACGGGATTCCCGCTGTAAGTACCGCCAAGTGTTCCTGGTGGTGGAGCGTCCATGATTTCAGCACGTCCTACCACACCACTGATCGGCATGCCTGCACCCATGGATTTAGCGATAATCATGAGATCAGGTTCTACTTCATCGTGTTCAACCGCGAACATTCTACCTGTGCGGCAAAAACCAGATTGAATTTCATCTGCAACAAAGAGAATGCTATGTTTTTCGCATACATCTTTGAGTGCGCGTAAAAATCCAGGCGGTGAAACCATAAAACCGCCCTCACCCTGGACAGGCTCTATTATGATCGCGGCTACCTGGTCAGGAGCGACCTCGCCGACGAACATACGCTCAAGCTCCTGGAGACAAAAATCAATAGACTCCTCACTTGTCATATTCATCTGGTAAGGATAAGGGAAAGGAGCTCGATAGACCTCTGGAGCATAAGGGCCAAAACGATACTTATATGGTTTCACTTTGGAAGTCATGGTCATGGTCATCAAAGTACGACCATGGTATGCATTGTCAAAGACGATAATTGCAGGTCGCCCTGTTGCCCAACGAGCGATCTTGACCGCGTTTTCGACTGCCTCAGCCCCGCTATTGAAGAATATAGCTTTTTTAGGAAAATCTCCGGGAGTCAGTTTGACGAGTCGCTCGGCGAGTTCGATATATGGCTCGTACATCATGACGCTAAAGCATGTATGTGTGAATTTTGCAGCTTGTTCTGCAATCGCTTTAGTGACTTCTTTGCGGCTGTGGCCAATGTTCATAGCGCCTATACCGCCTGTAAAGTCAATAAATTGGTTACCATCTACATCTTCGATGATAGCACCTTCGGCCTTAGCGGCAAATACGTTCATCGTGGAACCTACACCACGTGCGACGTATTCCTGGCGGCGTGCCATGAGTTCAACAGATTTAGGGCCTGGGATGTTCAGATATGTAAAGTTTTCGGTCATGGAAGCCTCCTATGTTGAGCAAAGGGAAAAACGTAGTCTACTTGGACTATTTTGAACTATCATAGTTCACTATGATAATTCTACCATATAAGTACGTGTGGCCGGCGCCCATTTCCTTTCGTTTTAGATATTCGCTGTCGCACGTTGTCGCATTACTCGTTGAGAGCCAGAAGTAGCATACAGTACCAACCTTCTATATCCGCTTGGTGCAACCATATTGCATGTTTGATCTCTCGGCACATCAGTTCACTTTTATTCATTACTGAGGTACAGCGTTTTAATTCATGAGGAGGAAACTTGATTTGAGGAAGCGCGTTTTGAAAAAAGGGATTGGTACGCCAATACGGTAGTAAATGGCCAGCGTTATCATCTCAGCCTTTATGCTGTCGGAGATGTGTGGGCAGGAGCAATGCTGGTTAAAGCAGGTGTGAAAACTCGAAGGGATCACGACCCGCTGGTGTTCCCCTCACCTTTGTCTACCGACCGTACCTGGAGCTTCGCTGAAAGAAATTCGTCGGACTCGACTTACGGAGAACCAGCGCATCTGATGCCGGGGAGGCAGTACGTCCTCCTTTTACGGGGCAGGGGATGTGGGGATCGGTGGAAGAGGCACCAACCATGTTCTCCATCGCAATAGCTTGATGGGCTGACATTCCTTGACTTTCGCCGTTTGCGTCAGTCGCTTGTGTGTCTGGGGATCGTGCAGACTCACCTTGCCACTCTTGATCCAGCGACGAGCGCGTGATGGCGTGGTTGGCATCAAGGGATGT
>DATMNR010000539.1:0-3063 GCA_035568795.1 Ktedonobacteraceae bacterium | reverse complement strand
TCCCCTCGCTCTCGTCTGGGGATGGCGTTCAACACATTGCGTTGCTTGTGCACCAGGCAGCGTTGGCGAGGCGTGGCTGCAAACAGGTCCGAGACAGCAACAAGCAGCCCATCATGCCCATCGGTCACGATGAGGTCGATGTGAGTTGCGCCTCGTGAACGCAGGTCTTGCAGGAGGCAAGCCCAGCCATCTTTGTCCTCCTCGGCGCAGGCTCGCAGTGCCAACACCTCTTTGTTGCCCGCCAGATCGACACCTAAGGCCGTTAAAATGATGGTGGAATCGGCCTTTTTCCCATGACGAATGCTGAAATGCACTCCATCCAGGTAGAGGACAGATCGTACTGGCACTGGGAGCGACTCCCATAAGGGTTTCGGCGACCTCTCCTACTTTGTGGGTGCTCACTCCAGCCACGAACATCTGGGTGAGTCCTTCGGCAATATGTGGTTCGTAGCGACGGTAGCGTTCAAACGCCTGCGTGTGGAACTGACCCGCGCGGTCTTGCGGTACGTTGATGTCCTCGAGCCGGCCAGTGGAGGTCACCAGATCACGCGTGTAGTGGCCGTTGCGATACCCTTTGCGCTTTGGGCTAGACTCTCCCCAGGCTGCTCCAATGAATTGGTCAAGTTCTTCACGCATCACCGTTTCGAGCACGATCCGAACGGCGCTCTGGGCTAGACCACGCAAGTACTGATGGAAGACGTGTTGCTCCAGTACTACGAGGGACGATGGGTCCGACGTGGAAGGATCAGGGGTTGATGTGGTATCCTTCGTCTTACGATGAACAGGCATTGCATCCTCATTTTGGAAACTGAACCAAGAACGTCAAAAGGACGATCTCTGCCTGTAATATTGGCTCACAGGAGCCTGTTTTCACAACTCGTCGTTACACAACTTTCGGGATGGCATCCTGATATAGCCATCTCGTTTTGTTTCATATTTCAAAATCAAATTCTCTTATCATCCAGCCTTATATATTCAGAAAAAACTTTCTGCTCTTTAATTGTTTGCTAAATTTTCTCTTACTTTTCAGGCATCTGTATTTCCACTTAATCAATCAAGCCAATTTACCGACTTATGGATACAAGCATCCCATGCCTTCAACCTCTCCAGAATTCGCTCTAAGTTTATAGTATTCGTATACTGCTATGATTATTTTAATTTTTAAACAAGTATGTAGTGATTTTCATCAATATGATCAAACCATCTAAAGGATGGAAGTGAATTTATGGAAATGCTTACACTTAAGCCTCTTCCTTGACTCCATGTGATATGTTACCAATACCAAATGAATCGGCTTGTTATCCTTTCCCTTGCTCAATTGGGAGCAGTCAACGTAGCTAACGAACAATCAGAAAAAATCGACGTGTCCTCAAACCAAATAGGGGATAAATCGTACATGAAACACAAAATTATCCTGGACTGTGACCCTGGTCATGACGACGCCATCGCCATACTGCTGGCTGCACGTCATCCTGAGATTGATCTGCTGGCTATCACCACAGTGGCAGGGAATCAATCGCTTGAGAAGATCACACTTAACGCGCTCAAAGTCTGTTCCCTGGCGGGTATTCGTGATGTTCCTATAGCCATGGGTATGGATCGTCCTCTAGTGCGTCCGGCAAAGCCAGCAGCGGATATTCATGGTGAGTCAGGTCTGGATGGTCCACATATGCCTGAACCGACGATTGAACTCTTTCGCCAGCATGCAGTTGATTTGATTATTGATCTCCTGATGAACTCGGCGGGGGATATCACGCTTGTGCCTACTGGTCCGCTCACAAATATTGCGGCTGCTATACGCCAGCAGCCTTCCATTGTTCCGAAAATCAAATCTATTTCACTGATGGGGGGAGCAATTGGCCTGGGTAACGTAACCCCGGCAGCCGAGTTTAATATTTACACAGATCCAGAGGCGGCTGCTATTGTTTTTGGATGTGGCCGACCGATTACGATGGTGCCACTGGAAGTAACGCATCAAGCCTTGGCGACCGACGAAGTAATAGCTCGCTTGCGTAGCGCTCAACGTCCAGTGGCGACTTTTGCTGCTGATCTCCTCGTCTACTTTGCAGATAGCTATCACAAAGTATTTGGGTTTCCCGCAGCTCCGGTGCATGATCCCTGCGCTGTTGCTGCAGTGATTGACCCGCATATTCTTCATGCACATAACATGCATGTCGCAATTGAAATGAATGGTGAGTGGACATCAGGTCGCACGGTTTGCGATGTCTATGGCAAACTGGGCAAGGAGCCAAATGCACGTGTTGGCTATGCTTTAGAGGTGGAGCGTTTCTGGGATATGGTGATTGGTACAATTCTGAAGTATGATACTTATATCTGATAGTCCATTTCACCACTCCAGCCCTGCGTCAGTTCCTGGTGTTTGACGAGTGTCTCTCCGCCTTTTACCAGCAGTTCAGCGGGTTTCGAGGCAACAACTGAATTGGGTGGTACCGATTCCAGCACGAGCGCCATGGCGCCGATCTTACTTCCTTTGCCGATCGTAATAGGCCCTAGTATAGCTGCGCCCACTCCGATAGTTACATCATCCTCGATGGTTGGGTGGCGCTTTTGCAAGCGGCCAGGTCCGGGTCTCCACCAACCTGTCGCGCCCAACGTCACCTGGTGGTAGAGCATGACGTTGTTGCCAATCTCGGTAGTCTCACCAATCACGATACCTGCCCCATGGTCGATGAAAAAGCGTTTCCCGATCTTTGCTCCAGGGTGAATCTCGATGCCACCTGTAATGAAGCGGGCAAACTGCGAAATCAGACGTGGCAGAAAAGGGATATGGGCCTTGTAGAGCGCGTGAGCGATGCGGTGGTAGATAATCGCCCAAAATCCCTGGTAGATCACTGCCTCAAAAACGTTGCGGCAAGCAGGGTCTTTCTCGAAGATAACGTCGATTATATCTGGCCAGCGCGTTTTACGGCGCGGTGTTTTGCCTGGTGCGGGTATAAAGACTCCTGGTGGAAGTTGTGGAAGTTGCGCTAGATCGGGTTCAATACCTGGTATCTCTTCGTTGCTTGTCTCGTCTGGGATACTATGTGCCATGGTGTAGTTAGT
>DATMNR010000538.1:0-4884 GCA_035568795.1 Ktedonobacteraceae bacterium | reverse complement strand
GAAATGGTGTGCCCTTTGTCCTGCATTTTCAGGAAGCAGGCACGCTAAGAAAAAACAGTGCCGGTATGACAAAGCTGCTTGAAGATGTCTTTGGAGATGAAGTCACCATTTTTCGTTATGGCCCACAGGAATCAAATGGTCAGATTCGTGACGGTCTTGATCAATACACCGTTTCTTCAAACAAACTCTCCATTCGTGGCCACAGCGTTGTGCATCTTCCGATCGTTGAACGCAATGTCATGAGAAGGAATCAACGCGCGGCGGTGAATACAAGTTATGATTTTGTTTTACCAAATGCTGAACCAGGGTATTTAGAGACGACTGGTTTTCATTATGACCTTGGGTTAACACCGATCAGCGCAAGAGTCAGCCGGTTGCAGGCTTATGAGACAAGAAGAGGTGTTGAGAGGCTGATTCAACAAGATATTGACCCGGAAGTTGTGACCAGCGATCAGAAAGTGGTAGAGTCGATTCGCGGACGAGCAGGATTGGTCACATTTAGTGGCGATGGCAATACACGAGGTTTTGTCGGAACACGCTGGCAAATGGATCGGGTCGATGCCTTAAAAAAAGGCCTTGGAGAAGATATACAGGAAGCAACTGAAGAAATCAGTGTGACAGCTAATCTTCCACACAGCATTCAACAGGAATTTATAGGGAAAAAGCATCCTTTGCTCAAATTTGCTGGTAATATGCTTGATGATGTCTTTGATGTTATCGATGACACAACAGGGGGTAAGTGGGGTGAGAGAAAGTTGGATCATCAATTTTTTCGGGACTTTAGGATTACTGCTGAGGGGAAGCTTGTCCCATTGCAAAAGTTTGATGTGATAGAAAATAATGTGTTCTATGACTTTGCAAACGCTGATCATTATTGCATCGGGACGCTTTTTGGGCTTCAGATCGATGGGGATAATTAAACTGATCCATCAATAACCCAGACCTCTATTAAAGCCCTTCTAGACGCATGGGTTTTGCTAGTTGAGATCATCCGTTAGGAATACTTGAAGACTCAATAGTGCCGTCTTTAGAAGTGACTGTTTGCATGGAATTCTCCTTTTTTCCCATTTTATGAGACAGTCTCCACCCTCACTACTGGGTGGGCCACAACCCTTGCAGTGAGAGGAAGGCTCTCCTCCTCCTCAATTGCTTCGTCCGGCTTCGCTCTAAGCCTTTCGCGGCTGATAGGTGAGGATCACGGTTCCGGTCCTGGTCGGTTTTGCAGAGAGCAGGTTTAATCTCTTGAGGCTATCCCCATCTTTGAAGAGACGCTTTCCACTGCCCGCAACCACAGGATGGACCAGGAGAATCAGCTCATCCAGCAGGTCCTGTTCCAGCAGAGAGCGGACGAGGGTTGGACTTCCGGCGGTGCCGATGTTCTTTCCTGGTTGCTGCTTCAACCGAGCGATTTCCTGGGCGAGATCGCCCTTGACCAGTGTCGAGTTCTGCCATGCTTCCACGCTCTCTAGGGTGGTCGAGAAGACATACTTAGGCGTGGAGTTAATAAAGCTCGCAAATGGTTCATCCGTAGCAGTGGGCCAGTAGGAGGCCCACTCCTGATAGGTCACGCGCCCCAGCAGGACAGCGTCCTGGGAGGCGAGCTGTTCCATCATGGCCTGCCCCATATCCTCATCGAAATGCTCTTGCCATTTATCGGGCGACTCCACGACCCCATCGAGGGTGATAAACAAAGCGGCAATGACTTTTCTCATGCTCAATACTCCTTTGATGTTGATCTCTTCCAAAGACATTTCGTAAATGTAGTATGCCTCAAGGAAAAGGCGTTGTCTTGTACAAAAACGAAAGCTGCTCAGGCCGGTCGTGATGAAACAGTTGAGCAGGGGTTTGTCCAATAAAGCGCCCCAGCGATCGGGTCAGATGCGGCTGATCGTAATATCCGGCCTGCTGAATGGTGTCCAGGATTGAGACGCCTTGCTGTAAGAGCAGGGTGGCATAGCGGGCACGTTCGATTTGCCGGGCAGTGCTCTGCGTGATCCCGGTTGCCTGCAAAAACCGATACTGAACCGCACGCTGGGACAGGTCTTTGAGCTGCCCTTGTAAGGCAGCCTCGACGAGGGGGTCACGAAGGAGCAGTCCCTCACGTACCAGCAGCTCGACAAAGATGTCGGCATTCGCATAGTCAGGAAATTGCCAGACAGATCCACCCAGCCAGAAAGAGTTGCTCGAAGCGGTCGGCAAGTCCACCGCGCCATCCACCAATCTGCTTGTGGGCAGATGTGGCAGAAATGTGCCTAGCTTCAATAGGATGCCGACCCACTCCCCCTCTGCAGGAGCATTTCCAATTGGAGTGGCTTTGGTCTCGGGACCCCGCAGCGTCATCGTGACCTTGCCCTGGAATCTACTCACGACGAACTCGCAGTGGTTCACGGCAATCGAGAGAAATGGGTTAACCCTCTCACTATGGCTGCTCCAGACCTGCTCGACAAAAGGGGAGTCCGACGCTCTTTCTTCATCAATGATAATCATGCTTGTCCTTCCGTCAACTAAGGAAGCTTCCGTCTTGACTAGTCTTCAAGCCACTGAGTGATAAAACGTGGGCTGTGGTGGATGTCCACCTGCAATAAGCGCCCAGAACCGGAATTGACGAACTTGTGAGGTACACCTGCCGGGACAATCGCAATTTGCCCTGCCTTCGCTTCGACTGTTGTCGAACCAATCGTATAGGTGGCACAGCCTTCTTGGATGACAAAGACCTCTTCATAGGGATGAACATGCAACTTTGGGCCCTCTCCTGGCGGCACGTCCACCAGAATCAGAGAAATATTGGTGCTTCCATACTGGTATCCTTGCAGTTCATAGGTATTCCCATCTCGTGAGAGTTGTTCCCTATTGATAATGAAATAGTTCATCTTCGTCTCCTCTCTTGCTCAATGGAACAAAGGTTCTCTCATTAAGTGTAACCGATTCGGAACCCCGACACAAGAGGAACGCCTTAGAGTGCCTCTTGAAACTGTTTAGGGCCGAATGATTAGCTCGCCGAAAAAGTCTCGCTCATTTTGAGCGCTATTTTCGCTATTCAAGAGAAAAACGATCAATAATTACTCCTTTAAAATAAACAGGTGCTCTCATAATGATTGAAAGCAAACATCCACTCATCTTTGCCTGGTCCAAATTACATGAATTTTACTTCGGAACTGTGTCTATTTCCTACCTGTTCACCTTTAGGGCGTGAGCGAGAAGAAAAACGAAAGTCAGCTTTAAAGCGTGTCATATAAGAACCTACTTCCTTAATCCTGCAGTTTCTTAATCATCTAGATAAATTTAACAATGCTGAGGTGGAATCACGAAAATATTTGACAGCGCAACAGGTTATGGATGAGTACCAGGATTCACAGGTTCAGACTACATCGCTGCTCATGCAGATTCCCGCTGAAATAGTACGAAAAGCAGGAACAATGCCCTGGTATAGCAAGGATTGTTGTCTGGCTGATTTCATCAATCGCCTCTATGAGCACACATGTGAACATTGCGAGCAAATTGCTGTATTCCGTCAGGGCATCATGCCTGAAATCGGAAGCGGTGCAACAGCATCATGAATTGATGTGTTCGGTCCAGTAGTGGTGTGTTTTGGCAACCACAGTGATGACGTTCTTGATCTCCTTGTCTATGCGAAAGGCTGGTCCAGCTGGAAGATAGAGTATATTGCCTTCGCGCCGAACACAAACATTTTCCACTACGATTGCGCGAAGTATCCAGAGTGCCATTTCTTCGTCCTGGCATTGCAGACCAATCCACCCTAACTTCTCACTACGTACAGTTGGTAATCCTGTAGCCAATCGCCATCCTCGTTCGATCTCAGATACCACACGTTCGTAGCTTTCCATATCTGCTTTAACTTCGTCTGGAGGGACTGGTTCCAATAATGTATCTCGGTGCGGTGGACCCCCGGCCAATGCCAGGTCACAGAAGTCTGTCCACATCTCATCCCACGCCACTTGCCCTTTTTCTGTGTAACGCATTGGCGCTGTTCCCATCGGTGCCGCGCTCACCACTTTCCCATTTCGATAGCGTGGCGGAAGAATATCTCGTGCTGGTTCACGAGGATACGTTGTCGAAACTTCTGATAATCGCTGAGAAGAACCATTACCGTGTTGATGTGGGTGGTAGTTAGAAAGAGCCTTGGGATGAATAATGACGTTCGGTGCCATCCAGTTCAGTTCGGCAACCTGGCCACCAGTGATCGTAATCTCGCTGGATGGAGTAGTTAAAGTAATGTAATCTCCTTCAGGAAGCTCGAGAAAGAGGGCAGCGAACATTCTACGTCCATTGACTTTACGTTCCAGGACAGCAGTATGTATTCTCAGTACTTGATTACTCTTTGGGCTTACCTCGATCTCTCTACCAAGCATTTCCTGCCCTGTATAAATTACCAGCGCTCCAATGTCCTCACCAATATCAAGCACCGCGTTCTCAGTATGAACTCTTTCAGTGTACGTCTCAACCATCTGTTCTCTCACCTTTCAGTCGAACATAAGAGAAGCCCGGTAGTCCCTAACCACCGGGCTTCTCAGACCACTCACAGGAATATGTGCTGTTTATGAATCCTGGTGTGGTCTGCTGTCATAGCCACTGAAAGGTTGTCCGAGATACGGGAACTGTTTTTCGTAACGTACACCTTTCGGGACGGCTGGAGGATTGAAATCGGTAACCAGGGACGCCGCCCCGTCAGGTTTGAAGCTCGGATCGACCAATGGGATTGTAAGACCAGCTACCGCACGTACCTCGACCGTTACAATGTCGTCGAAGACACGACGGCCATTCGGGAAGCCTGCCAGGTCGCCACCAAGGATGCCCAGAATGTTTGGTGATGAGGATGGCGCGATGGCCATATTCAGTCGCAGGAAATCCGACTGCGTCGTACCC
>DATMNR010000537.1:0-9749 GCA_035568795.1 Ktedonobacteraceae bacterium | reverse complement strand
AAGCCTATAGCAACTCTGGCAGAATAGAAACTGGCTACGATAGCACAGATTGTGCCCGCGATTGTGACCAGTAACATGAGGCCGCCAACCCGAAGTATATAATTTATATCACCTTTGACAATCCCGTTATTCACGATATCGGCCAACAAGGTGGGAAGATAGAGATTCGCAAGTGATTGTAAAAAGACCAGCACAAACACAAAAAAGATAGCAATGCGAAACGGCCTCAATAGACGGAACAATTTTATCATACTTCTATAGCTCCTCTTCAGGGTGAATCTCTTGTGTTCTCAACCCTACCTGTACAAATTCTTCCAATCCACTCAGTAGCGATGAGCGCCCCTCTTCGCTCATAGCAAGTAAAATCGTGTGTATACGATCGATAAATTGTTGATGAGCTTCCTGTCGAGCCGCTCGACCAGCATCGGTAAATTCAACGAAGACCTGTCGCCTGTCTTCACGGCTCCTCCTGCGTTCTACCAATCCTCTTTTTTCGAGGCTATCAACAGTGCGAACCACAGTCGCAGGGTCAATATCCAATTCCCCGGCAATGCTGCTAATGGTACAAGATTCTCCGCAAGCCTGGGCTTTGCCGATCAAACCCAGGACAATAAATTGAGTAGTGCTTAACCCATGCTGATGAGCATGCTTGAATCCCACGCCCATTACTTTGCGCAAGTCCATGAAAATAGCAGTGAATCGTTCGACCTGCTCGTTGACTGTTGGTTGTTTCTGCTCGTAAAAGATGGTTTCTGACATTAATTTCTAACTTTATGCAGGAAAATGCCTGTTGATAACAATCATTGACGGTAACAATGATTGTTTCTACAAACTATATACCATGCATTTCGGTCCTGTCAAGAGTCAATCTTCCAATTGCTCCTCATCAGGTTTTACTGAAATACGATATATCGCTAATTATAGCGATATATCGTATTTTGTCAAGGGGCAATCTACTGACAGTTATGAGTGGATT
This sequence comes from Ktedonobacteraceae bacterium, assembly GCA_035568795.1. Classification (GTDB taxonomy): domain Bacteria; phylum Chloroflexota; class Ktedonobacteria; order Ktedonobacterales; family Ktedonobacteraceae; genus DATMNR01. The sequence continues at coordinate 8,773 of DATMNR010000537.1, read as the reverse complement.
TCTGTTTCATTCAATAGTAAAGCCACGATCCTTCAACAATTCCTTCACACGGTCTAAAGATTGTGTAGGGACACGCACTAAACGAGTGTCGGGAGGAACTTCTGAGTCAATAAGCGGTCCTATTTCTTCATCTGCCTGTATATCTTGTAAGGCTTGATTGGAGAGTCGGAGTAGAGGTGAGTGTTCGATACCAATGATAGTTTGCTGTTCGTAGCCATTTCCCCATACTTTGAGGCGAATGAGGAATGATGGTGGTACTCCATCTTCACAATAATGCTGTAAGAAACGCACAATGTGATCAAGTGACAATCCAGAGTCACATGCCTGTTGAATTACCTCAGACGTTATCTTTCTCCAACCTGTCGCCTCGTCTAACACAGTAATACGTTCGACTTCAGCGACCAAATACAGGTTGAGTACAGCGTGGCATGGCTGCAATAGCCCATTTTGCAAAAGTCTCCATTGAGGTTCACGAGTTGGCAGACGACCGTTCTCTAACAGGTTATCGAACATGGAGGCAGATACGAGCGCAGGGAGGTAGTCTCTTTGCCAGAGTATTTCTTGTACCGCTGGCAATTGATCGGTCAGAACCTCTACAAGCAACGGAGCAAGACGACGACCAAATAGATTTCGAGTTTCTGCATCAGTTAAGAGCTGATCCAGTAGGGCAGCGTCATCAACCTCAAGCAGTGTGACGCCCCGCCAGAGTTCGATACGCCGCGCCTGCCGTTCCCATTCGATCAACGAGTACTGGACATTCTGAGGAATAGTCCCGCCCGCAGCTTGCTCCAATATGTACTGGATAGTTTCGGCTTGTAATCCTGATTGAATCGCACGTGTAATACTTGCTTTGGTCAGACGATATTGAGCAATATGCTCCAGCCGTGTACGTTCAGCAAAACGATCCAATTGAATAAGTAGTGCCTCCGAAACAGGAGCAAGAGCTACGACTTCAAAATTTGGTTGCACAACTAAACGTCCCCAGATTGGTTCGTGGTCATCCAGGAGAGTCTCGCCTGTAATGAGTGCAAGATCTTGAACAAGATGAAACGCATCTGGGTGATCGGCGTCCAAGTTCACAAGGCCCAACCAGTGCAAAGGCCCTGCTATAAGTGCGCGAATAAATCCACCTTCAACGAGATACCAACCTTCACGCGGAGTTAACCAACCACGGCGCAGGCGAAAATCCCAATTATACGGATTGTTTCCTGCTGTATAGCGTTCTGTACGTGTGCCGCTCTGACGTGGAAAAAGCAGGTAGGGAGTATAGAACCTGGAACGAGTGATGAATGCAGAAAACTCATGCCATTCGCCTGTATGTTCAACTAAAAGCCGTTCCATAACTTGCTTACGCGAATGTACGACCTCTTCATGGGCAGGATCAAGTGGCGCAGGTCCTGGGCGTAGGATTATGTTCGAAGTATATGCTAATTCGTTCCAAAATGTCGTATCCAGCCATACGTGATAGCAGCGACGAGCTCGCTCTAACAAAGGAAGAGAAAAAAAAGCATCTGCAGGCGTAGCAAAGAGAAGCCCACGACGTTCAGAAAGCAGGCCCAATTTCATCAAAAGCAACCTGATGAAGAGAAGGTGTGGAACATCCGACTCGGTACGTACTTGCTCTAAAGTTGATGTTCCTGGCAGGCTTAACTGTTCTAAAACCAGGCGTAATGAAGGTCGTGAAAGCAATCGGCTATTGACCAGTGGTAATCCATCACGCATTGCCTCGACAAGCGACCAGTAACGATAGAGATATCGCTGTAAAGAAATTATCCCCTCGCTCATTCCTTCGAGATCTTTACTGGTATCCAGTTCAGATGTCTGAGCGTGTGAAGAGATGGGCGCACCTGCGTTCCAAAGCTCTTCCGCTATTTCAAAAACGGTTCGAGGCACAATCAACATACCGTCATAGACACCACTTGCATAGTCACGGCCAACAAAATTCGTTTGCTTGCCCCAGAAAAGCAGGCCCAATAACAAGAGACGATGCACTGCCTGCTCAAAAAGGCCATGGGGATGGGGTGTAGGATATTGGAGCGTTACCACGCGGTGATGTGGCTGAGATGTCGAAGACCCATTTGAGGAATCTGCCTTAGAAGAAGTTTTTCGTTCAGGCTCAAGTGCACCGTCAAGAGGAACTTGTATACAACTGAAATATAGAGCTAGATCACGACTATTGGCACGTCCCCCGCAAGCAATCAATTCATGTAAAATGGATTTCTCCATTTCAGTCAAACCGTTCAAGGTATCAATACAGGATGTAGCATCGAACACATATTGTGCGATCTCAGCAATAGTCATCGATGATAGATCATTTTGTTTATTAACATTCTGTCCATGAACGGAAATTGGAAAGCGCCGCGCTTTTACGATCGCTTGTAAATGGTAAGGTGGGGCAGTCTGTAGGAGCGAGAGGTCATTTTGATTCATTTTGCGCCTCAGATCTTGAAGCTACAAGCGGCATCTCTCTTGAATCATGCAGAAGTGGGACCTGTCCACGTCGCTTGAGTTCATCGAAAAGGTCTTCAATAGCATTTTTCTTTAGAATCAGCAAAGTAGGATGAATAGAACGAATACTATGCTCACGTAAAGACGTGGTGGCTGATAGCTCTCTCACAACTTGTTGATCAGCAGCCTCGAGCAATGAAGCATTGGTATAGAATCGTACCCGCCCATAACTTGCTATACGCCGTTCGAGCTGCTCGAGTAAACGAGCTAGAGGACCGTTCGGTGCAATTGAATGTTGATACTCAGCCATACTATGTATGAGTTTCAATAAAGGGTTGGGGGATTCGCCACAAGCAAACGCCTCACCCAGCGAACCTGGAGTTATCTGGTAACAAAGTCGATTTCCTTGAGCTCCCTTTACTTCAGCGAAGCGCTCAATTAGTTCAATCACGGGCCAGTTAGCAAAAGTGCATGGAATGGACAAGTCACCAGATTCCGCTATCTCAATATCCGACACATGAGATGAAGCCAGCGTTTCGGACGAAATCAACCGCATATCCCCGGCTACCTGGTTGACAAATGAATTCGCCTCTGGCGTTAACTGGAAAGCCAACAAACGGTCATCGGGTGATAATACAATATCGCAAATTCCCCACCAATACAGAGGACCCTGGAGCAGATGTGCAAGATAACGACCCTCTGCGAGCATCCAATCACCAAACAGTGTTGGATGTAAAGAGCGTCCCTCCTCTTGCTCGATCCACCAATGGGGAGAAGAAAATTGATTCTGCCTTCGCTGCAAAAAAGTGGGGTTTAAACGAAACACGAAACGCGCAAACGTAGAGAAATTGATCCATTGACCTTGAGGAGCTTGAGCCATCAATGCGACTAGCGTCTGCCGGGCATCCGTGTTTTCCACCTCGATTTCACCTGAACGCAATGCGGGCTGGATGAGCATGTTTGCTCGACAACGTAACCGCAAACCTTCATTCTGGAGATCAAATAATTCATCATAAGAAACCCGATTCAACCAATGTATAAAGAGTTCATGCGCTACTTCTGCACGATTTGAGCCAAGCAGAAGCCTGGCAGCATTTGGTAACACGTGCAGAATTGAAGTTCCGGCACCACTCTTACGTCTGTCCTGCTGTATGGAACGAGACCTTGATTCATCGTATGGCTCGTATGGACTACCCGTGAAATGCGAAATATCATTCCCAGCTGTTTTGGAGGACTTGCTCTCCTCATTTGAATCATGTTCAAAATACAAAATATCCGCTAATCTCAACACCCGAATAGCAAAGCGTAAAAATGGCAATGGGCGAGGTACAACTGCAAGCAAGTATTCCAGTAACCCCTGCGAGGGTGTACCAATTGGAGCAGGAATGTTAATTGATCCATCTGCCGGTATAGGGTTAGAAGAACGCATACTACCTCCTGACCACCTCCCATCGTCTTCGCTACTACCTCCATCATACTCAAGCCATTTACTATCGAGCGCACGCGCTACGAGGAGCAGATCCGTCAGGAAACTATACGGCTCCATGTGCTGCACTTTGAGTGAAGCGGCCCTCTGGCCACCATCTGTCTCTATCGTAAAAGGGGTAATTGGTATAGTTACATGTAAAGCGGCACGCACTTCAGAGGGCACATACCAGGATATTTCTAGTGTAGAACCACTCAACCCTGTCCCAATCCGCCGCTGCAAGGAACTATTAAATGTTGCACGAATAATGAATGCTTTACTATTGAGAGTATGAAGCATTTCCTGTAACTGGCCTGGTCCTCCAAGAGCGAAGCGTTCAAAAAGCCCACGAAGATCTTCGTCATTCATAGAACCGCCCGCGAGTGTTAAAGCAGCTAATAACTGACGCTGCTGTTTCTCTAACGAAGCGACTACTCGACGAATTGATTCTGGTTGTTTGAGCATGTTTACAATGCTTTCTGCTAGTTCTTGCTTGCTCAAACCACTCGTGGGAATTTCATATGCTCGAGCTATAGTCCGTAGTTCACTTAACCCTGATTGAGTAAGTATCTCAGTGGTGTTGCCAGAGGGAAATGATGCCTGCGCAGTCTGAAATCGTGCTGTTTGCATAGGATTTTGTGATTTTTTCATTTCTATTAGATCATCTTCGTCCTCGACTGGTGATCTCGCATATTCCTGTTCAAGGGGTAGTGGAACATCAGAAGCCAGGGAATGATGGGTAACTTGAAAGTTTAAAGGATGGGCTAGCCAGTAGTAAAGCAATGCTGCAGCGTGTGAACACACAACTCCGGACTGGACATCGGGCTGTTTACATGAACAAGTGACATTGCACGAACTACGATCACGAAGTTCGACTCTCGTAATATAGCTACCTGGTGGGGAGTTGGTTGCCTGTTGTGTCCCTAATGTACTATTTGTCGTTGATGCAGTTTGATTAAGGGTTGTGTTAGATATTTCAACGATGCCAGAAAGCATTGCCCCCTGACGTTTCGTTGCGTTTACTGCGCCTTTTCTGTAATACTCCTGCCCCAAAGACGCAACCATCAGTCCTGCCATGCTAACGATATCAGCTTCGCGCAGACGTTGCAGAGCACCGGGTACAACATCATACATATTTATATATTGCCTGTTATATTTCTTATGAGGAATGTGAGCAATTTGGGATAATCAAGTCGCACTATAATAACATGTGGTAGAGGCATGGTCAATGACAATTCGAGATGTACTCAGGGTTTCTCAAACGTTGCATTTTACCAACACCTGGCTCGCCGTAGGCGCGTAGAAAACACACATAGACCCAGGAGCATAGTCATTATACCCTACAATTGGGTACAATACAGAATACGATTTAAAGCTATGCTTTTGAATGTAGGAGATCATGAATATGGAACCAGTATCGCAAATGACTACGTTTCAGTCCGAAAGTCGCCAACTCGATGGATACCTGGCACGACCTGAAGGCGAGGGGCCATTTCCTGCTATTGTAGTCATCCATGAGGCATATGGCCTCAATGAGAACATAAAGGACATAACACGTCGCTTTGCCGATCAAGGATATGTTGCGCTAGGGGTGGACCTGTTCGCAGGTCGCAATCGTGCGGTCTGTATGTTTCGATTTATGGGATATATGTTACTCAATTCGCTTCAGAATAATGCCATCACAGACCTTAAAGCGTCGCTGACTTTTCTTTCCGAGCAAACGGGAGTTGACAATGCTAGATTGGGGGCAGTCGGGTATTGTATGGGTGGAAGTTTCGCGATTGCCTGGGCCTGCACGGACGACAGGTTAAAAGCGATTGCTCCTTATTATGCGATGAATCCCCGACCATTAGAGGCCGTTAATCGCCTTTGTCCTGTGGTTGGGTCGTATCCTGGCAGTGATTTTACGACACCAAATGGGCAGAAGCTCGATGTCGAGTTGGAGCGTTATCAAGTGCCACACGACATTAAAATATATCCTGGCGCAAAGCACTCATTTTTCAATGATACAAGCAGAAGTTATAATGAGTCGGCAGCACAGGATTCATGGGAAAGGGTGCTTGCGTTCTTCGGTGGTCATTTAGGTGTAAAGGCAGAAGACTAGCATTTCCTCTACCCCTCTAATTCATACAGAACGTTTGCTACCGTTGCGATTGCTGCCGTCTCTGCTCGTAAAATATGAGCGCCAAGGGTCACAACCTGCACACTTTGCCTTTGAGCAAGAGCAACTTCTTCGGCCATCAAACCACCCTCAGGGCCAATGAAGAGGACAATGGTGGTGGGCGTTTGGGATGACCGGGCGACCGCAAGGGTCGCCCCTACATTTTCGGCAGGACGGATGGAAGTGGATAAAACGTCGTGGAGAGTAAGGGCGTGTTCTTCTTCCCACGGCATGATTGCAAGAGCGCCATATGGGATGTCATTGAGAGCATCCACGAGTGGACGAATCGGTAAGAGTTCTGGGAGTCGCGAGCGACCGGATTGCTCTGCTGCTTCCTGAATGATACGCTGCCAGCGTTGGATTTTTGAAGAACCTGTGACTTCCAGACCTGCCATTGATCGACGGCAGATAATGGGGGAGAAAACTGATATGCCTAGTTCGGTGCCTTTTTCGAGAATCCATTCGAAGCGCGCGGATTTGAGTAGTCCCTGGCACAGAATAATACGCACGGCGGGTTCGCTTCTACCGGGTCGTCGTTCCAGCAGGTGAACTTCGACACTAGCTTTGCTGAATTTGGCAACTGTTGCTAAGATTTCGTCACCGCTGTCATCAAGTAAGAGCAGTTGTTCGCCAATATCCAGCCTTATTACATCCCGAACCTGGTGTGCAAGCTCTTTTGGGAGCGGGACTTCGATACTGGTTGTTTTTAACAGTTCGGGAGGAACGAAGAAACGGTGCATGTTTTATTAGAGGCCATCCTCTCTTATTTTTGCAGTATCAGGGTGACCCAGTCGTCGATCATTATCCGGTCGAGAAGTTTCAAGCCTGTTGCCAGGAGAGGCTGTTCAGCTTCGTGACGGCGATCTTCTATGATGCCGCTGGTGATTAAAATGCCGTCAGGAGCTAATACCTGGGCGAGATTGGAAGCGATCGTGCCGATGACACGGGCTATGATATTCGCGAGTACGAGGTCATACTGACCAGCTGAGCGAGTAGCTTCGTCTTCATCGAGCACTCCTAAGACAACATTCACACGATCGCTCATGTGATTCATTTCGGCATTGGCAACTGCGCTTTCTACTGCAACACTACTGTTGTCAATACAATGAACTTTGTCAGCACCGAGCTTTGCTGCTGCAAGGGCAAGTATGCCAGAGCCAGTACCAACATCAAGGACACGCATATTGGGTCGCATGCGTTGTTCGACCTGCTCAAGGCACATGCGTGTCGTTGGATGAAGTCCGGTGCCAAAGGCCATACCAGGGTCTAACTCTAGAACCACTTCATCATTCTTAGGAAGATATTCACGCCAAGATGGGCGAATGACAAGACGCTGGCCAATATGTGTGACATGGTAGTAGTCCTTCCAGGCATTAGCCCAGTCCTCCTCATGGACGACACGGGTTTGCAAGTCACCGACAAATTGAGGGCCCAGACTGGATAGATGCCATAAACCTTCCGCCACTTGCTGGCGCGCTGCTTCCTGATTGCCATCGATAGGCACATAGGCATGTACTTTGACAGGTTGTCCGATCAATACGCGGTACTCTTGACCTTCATCGATGAGTTCAATTGGTTCCTCGATTGCTACCCCGCCCGTTGTGTAACGATTCAACAGTTCGCTGACGGATTCTACTGCCTCCGGGTGCGTTTGCACCGTTAGCTCTAGCCAATGCATATTTTGATTCTCTCTATGAAATTTTCAGTTCGTAGTAATCGTATGTTGTTTTGATTTCAAAGCCACAGGAAAGATAGAGGCCAATGGCGTTCGTATTATCGGTTTCTACATCGAGCATGATGCGTTTCTGACTTTCGGAGTGAATGGTGCGAATAGCTTCTTCCAGGATCTGTCTCCCATAGCCAAGGCCTCTATAACCTAGTCGAACTTCAAACGCGTAAATTCCAATCTGGTCGCTCATAAAATCCAATCGAAGGCACCCAAGAGGCTTCTCCTCAAGCGTTGCCAGGTAGAAGCGGCTTGAGGGGTCATCAAATAATTTCGCAACCCATTGTCTGATAGACTCCACATTACCCGAATCGGTAGCCAGGATGGAAACAATTGCTTCCAGATCTTGCTTGTTAGCTTGCCGGATATCTAGCCCTTTATGGGTCTTCCGTCGCTCTCGAAAGGTTCCCAGGACCATCTCATGTTCAGAATATTCATACTGGGCTTGAATGGCATATACAAAAGCCAGTCCCGATTGAGACGCATGTTCGCAGACAAGGGTCAATTTTTGTATAGCTCTATGCCTGCATTCTCCTTGTGCCTCTGCCAGCAAGCAACGAAATATACCTCTGCGACGATAGTCAGGATGGACCATGCCTGCTAATTCTCGGTCTCTACTGCCCCAACCTTCGACAAAGAGATAACCAACAAGTATGCCATCTTCATAGTAGAGGAAGTCGTTTGCTTCGCCATCTGGCCTTTGGTGTAATGCACCCAAATCAATGCGCATGTGCAGCCCTTCGTAGTTGTTGCACGTTGTTATGAGTTGTTCTATAGTTGCTGCTTCGGCCTCGGTCAAGGTTTGTTTCTTGACGAGGCCCTGTGTATGGGTTTCGGGCACAATTGCTCCTTTTTAAAACACGGCGGGTTCCATATATTCGCCAAAGGCGATGCGGAAGACGTCCATGATTTCACCAAGCGTAGCGTAGGATTTGACGGCTTCGATGATAGCAGGCATGGTATTCTCTGTTCC
>DATMNR010000536.1:0-6438 GCA_035568795.1 Ktedonobacteraceae bacterium | reverse complement strand
CTCTTTTACGGTGCAGCAACCGACGGGTCAGACGCCGCTCTACTTTCATGGACAGGTTCGACAGAGTCAACAGGATGTCTTCCTGCATGGTAACTTTTGTAACAGTTCTACGAACTCTTGTAGCCCGGATAATGGCTTTTTTACAGTTGGACCGAAATTTTAACGCATTGATTGTGCTTCTATACCAGTTACTCTGAAAAAAAGTATGCATGATTTTCCTACACTCGCGTAGTATACTGAAAGTGTGAGAAGCACAATCACTACCAAATAAGGAGCAATAATTCTATGACCGAGCCACGGGAGGCATTTCCAATAGAGCAACAACTTCGTAAAGATATTCAGGATGCACAGCGAGCGCATGACCAACTCAAACTCGATACCTTGCGTATGGCTCTGAGTTCAATTCATAACCTTGAAGTAGCGCGCACCGACCACAAGAATCCAGAATTTGGACAGCCTTTAACTGAAGCTGATTGTTTGAAAGTTTTGGAACAAGAAGTAAAAAAGCGCAATCAAGCAATTCCTTTCTATAAACAGGCTGGTCGAATCGAGCTTGCAGAAAAAGAGCAGCGCGAGTTGGAGATTTTGCAGACCTATATTCAAGGTTCGCAAATGAATGATGATGAATTGCGAGCGGTGGTTGCCAGGCTAGTCGAGGAGCATGGAAAGGAATTTAAGCGGGTCATGCCACTCGCTATCAAAGAGACAAAAGGCCGTGCTGATGGGGCACGAGTACAACAAATTGTGAGAGAGTTGACTGTATGAATTTACCCTGCTTGTGGGATAACGATGTGATATCCTGCAAGCAGGTTTTTTAATATCTTCCATTTTCCCCGATAGTTGTGCTTCATTCGTCCTGCTTCCAAACAGGCATCTATTGGAACAATCTTAACGTATATACAGTATAGGTTTTTCCAGAAATTCATTCGTCCATAAGAAGAAACAATTGAAGCTGATTGATAGGAGCACTAACTCTAACCAGGGATTTGTGGCTGTTGCCCATTATAATCGATTTGAAGTCCTGGCACGGATTGGCCAGAACGTGGCTAGAATTGAGAACACTCGCTTGTCATCCTGAGCGCTAGCGAAGGATCTCGTTACCCAGCGCGAGAGATCCTTCGCTAGCGCTCAGGATGACACTGGAGAGCCGACTCCTCTTAAAGCGGGATCGTTAAGGGCAGCCGCCCTTAACCTGGGGTTTGGGGCTGTGCCCCAACACCTCCCCTAAAAAGTGGGCCGAAGGCCCACGAATAGAATAATCAGCATATGTCAGTTGTTATCTTGACATAGAAAGAACTATGCTCGTACGATATGAAGCTGAATGCAAAGTAAGATAGGTAGTGGAGAGTATCCGTAAATCCTGTCGTACGGAAGTACAATTGGCTCTGATCTAAATACTACCTGCTAAGGGCACTGATGCTGTAATGAAAATCTACAATACACTGACACGTCGCGTTGAAGACATTCACCCATTAGAGCATGGCAAGATCAAAATGTATTCTTGTGGCCCCACAGTTTACCGCTACATCCACATTGGCAACTTGCGTACATTCACCATGGCAGATTGGCTACGCCGCACATTTGAGTATCGCGGATATGAGGTTCTGCATGTCAAGAATATTACCGACGTTGGCCACATGCGCCAGGAAATGGTGGATCGAGGCGAAGATAAAATACTGGCCCAGGCTCGCAAAGAAGGGAAAACGGCGTTACAAATTGCGCAATTCTATACCGATGCTTTCCACGAGGATGAGCAAAAACTGAATATTGAGCCTGCAACGATCTTTCCACGTGCGACAGAACATATCACTGAAATGATTGACATCATTCAGGGCTTATTGGAGAAAGATATTGCCTACGAGGGCAATGGGAATATCTATTTCGACATCAAACGTTTTCCTGAATATGGTAAGCTTTCGGGTAACCAGCTTGAAAATATGCTCGCCGGGGTGCGCGAAGGCGTGATTGAAGATCGGCATAACCCGGAAGATTTTCCTTTGTGGAAGGTAGCAGAACCCGGACGCGAAATGGCATGGGAAAGTCCCTGGGGGCGTGGTTTTCCTGGTTGGCATATTGAATGTAGCGCCATGTCGATGAAATACCTTGGCGAATATTTTGATTTGCATACCGGTGGTGTTGATAATATCTTTCCTCATCATGAAGACGAAATTGCCCAGAGTGAAGGGTTTAGCGGCCAGAAGTTTGTGAATTACTGGGTACACGCCCAGCACTTGCTGGCTGATGGGCAGAAGATGGCGAAGTCTACTGGAAATGCTTATACTCGCTCTGAAATAGAAGCTCGTGGCTTCGATTCGATGGCTTTGCGCTATTTCTATACAACCGCGCTCTATCGCAGCCGTTTAAATTTTACCTTCCGCGCTCTGCAAGCGGCTCAGACTTCGCTGGAACGATTGCGGGGGCTGGCGTATCAACTGTATTTGCAAGCTGAAAGGGATCAAGTTTTTGCGACTGAGGCAGTTGAACCAAATTACTGGCAAGAGATATTCCTCGCCGAAGTTGAGAATGACCTGAATATGCCACGTGCTATGTCCGTAGTATGGGCTATGTTACGTGCCCAAGATTGCGACCCAACAACCAGGTTACGCTTGTTGTTCGATTTTGATCGCATCCTTGGTTTCGACCTGAAGAGTTATTTGCAAAGCGATATGCCTCGGCTCAAAGCTGAATCAGCAACATACCTGAAAGCTCTTCCTGGAGAAATAACTTCTTTGGTACGAGAACGTGAGACTTTGCGAACCAGGGGAGAGTTTGCTCAAGCTGATCAAATCCGCAGTGAAATTGAGTCTGCTGGTTATACAATAAATGATACCCCAAATGGCGGCATCGTCTTGCCCAGAAGGCTGGAAGATGAGTTCACTGTGCTCTCAAGTTCTTCCGATGCTCCCGATAATACTCAGCAAGCAGATCTCTACGAGTTTTCAGTGAATTTGCTCGCGCATAATAGTCAGGTTGATCTCGAGCGATGCATTCAGAGCGTTTGTCGTCACAGTTCTGATCGTTCCATCGAATTAGTGATCATAGATAATGGCTCCACCGATGAAACGCTGGCTTATTTAGAACAGCTAGCACGTCAAGATGACCTGGTCGGAGCAAATGGGCAGCATATTGGGTTGCAAGTGCTTTTCGCCGATCACAATATGGGATTTGCTGCCGGTCGTAATGCTACTATGCGGGCAAGCCGAGGACTTTACATTGTATTGATGGATACCTCGATAGAAGTCGATGGTGATATTTGGGAACCATTAACGAATACGCTTGCTGATCGCAATATGGGAGTAGTGGGGCCATATGGGCTTATAACCGGTGACTTGCGAGAGTTTCAAGAAAGTTCTGGCCCTGATGTAGATGCTATTGAAGGCTATCTCATGGCCTTTCGTAGAGAACTATTGCCGGAAGTAGGCTGGATTGAAGAACGCTTCCGTTTTTATCGCTTAATGGATATCTATTTCAGCTTCTCCTTCAAAACTTCTGGCTATCGTGCCTTAACCACTCCTGTAGTGGCTGAACGTATTCAGAAACATCCACACGGAGAATGGTATAGCCTGAGCGAAGAGGAACGCGCGACGAAAAGTAAAAAGAATTATGACATCTTTCGCGAACGCTGGCATCATGGGGATAGTCTACTGGTAGCCAATTACCGCCCGCAGGATCTGTGGCGCGGTCATGATCATCCCTACCATCTTGAAGGGACGCACACTCATTCTCCCGATGAATTACCGCCTGAAGGAGCAATGCATACCCACAATCACCAGCATTGGCCAGATCATTCGCATGAACATGCGCACTATCACCAGAACAGGTGAGCAAGACAGGAGTTTAGATGCTGAAGGACCCACTCGTTGTAACTGCTCGAGAATCGTTGCGGAACCTGAATTCCGAAAAGGTTGTTGTTCTAAATGGTGATGTAGGGCCAATAAACGCTGAACAAGAATATGAGTTGTGCTCTTTTATCGAGCATGGTGGTGGATTGGTATGTCTGGGCGATGCAGCCGAGGCATATCGAGAATATCCCCTACTAGGTGAAGTACTTGGTCATATTCATGGTATATGCACCACACGTAGCGAAATCATCGCTCGCATAGCTACAACTGATCATTTCCTGACCCGCCGTATGGACTCTTCATGTACTGTACTCGAGGGTGTGTACCTATTGGATATTGTGCCTAGCGATGCCATAATTCTGTGGCAGGCTTCGTGGCACTATGCTAAGTACACTGTTGCGTATACGCGGGAATTTGGTCAAGGACGTGTTTTTTGTACTACCCTTGGAAGTGACCCCCAGACTCAAGATCTTCCCCTTTTTCAACAACTGTTATTCCGTGCTATTCGCTTTGCTGAAGGTGCCGAGACGCGAGAACAGACGAAGCGGGTGGCGATGATCGGCTATGGGGCCATTGGCTTCGAGCATGGCACTGCTATCAACAATGTGGCAGGCTTAGAGTTTGCGCTCGTTTGTGATCGCAGTGAGGAACGTTTGGCTATTGCTCGTCAGGCATTTCCTGGTGTGAGCACCTGTACAGAGCTGAGAGAGATCGAGGAAGATCCGAATATTGATGTTGTGATAGTCTCGACTCCACCTGATACCCATGCCGCTATTTCCAGGCAGATGTTGCGCGCAGGAAAACACGTTGTTTCAGAAAAGCCGTTTTGTCTAACGACTGCTGAAGCCGATGAGTTGATCCAGCTTGCTCAAGATAAGCAACGAGCATTAACGGTGTATCAGTGCCGGCGTTGGGATTCCGACTTTCTGGCAATCCAGGAAGTTCTCAAACGTGAAACCATTGGTGATGTTTTTCATATTGAAACTTTTGTGGGGGGTTATGCTCATCCATGCGATTACTGGCATTCTCACGAACCCATTTCAGGGGGTGTCTTTTATGATTGGGGTTCGCACTATCTGGACTGGATTCTACAACTCATTTCCGATACTGTAGTAAGCGTGCGTGGCGTAGAGCATAAACGCGTCTGGCATGATGTCACCAATGCCGATCACTCCAGCGTGAATTTGCGTTTTGCAGGGGGACAGGAGGCCGAATTCATGCACTCGGATATCGCAGCCGCCATGAAGCCCAAATGGTATATCCTGGGTACGCAAGGCGCGATTGTTGGACACTGGCGACAAGAAACTGTCAAGACTCGTCGCTGGTCAGGCGACTTGATTGAAGAACGCCTGGCTCCCTCAGAAGCGTTACCTGACCTATACGTGTATACGCGGGAAATGGGTGGCGTTATCCATGAGCAGCATCTGATGTTACCCGAAACCCCACTGTACGCCTTCCATCGCAACCTGGCGAATCACCTGCATTGTGGCGAGCCTTTGGCTGTACCGCCTGAACAATCGAGACGGAATATTGCTGTAATGGAAGCAGCCAAACGTTCGGCTGAACGTGGTGGAGAGGTAATCGCATTGGAATGCTAATAGGCTAATACATGCAAAACGAATCAACAGATCTTTTTTCAATACTCGGCGTCGATATCGGTGGAACCTTTACCGATATTGTATATTACATTCCCCCGTTAACGACAGATTCGGTTGGCCAACTCATCGTCCACAAAGTGCCAAGTACCCCAAAGAACCCCGCGCAAGCCTTGCTGACTGGTATGCAAGATATGCATGTCGCGCGTGAGTGTATAATCGTTCATGGCTCCACAGTAGCCACCAACGCACTACTGGAACGCAAAGGAGCTTGTACTGCTCTCATCACAACCGAGGGTTTTGCAGATGTACTCGAAATAGGTCGTCAGGATCGTCCTGCGCTCTATGATATCTTGCAAATACGTCCACCTGCACTTATTCCTCGAGAACGGCGTCTGGAACTTCCTGAGCGACTCGATTATCTTGGAAACGTGCTACGTGCACCAACAACTGATGAGTTTGAAAAGCTTCTATTGAAGTTGAGGGATTGTAAACCTGAAAGTATCGCTATTTCTCTACTATATTCCTTTCGCAATAATGAACATGAGCAGTGGCTGGCCAGGTTACTACACGAACAATTCCCAGATGTGTACCTTTCATTATCGAGTGACATTCTACCCCAATTTAGAGAATATGAACGTACCAGCACTGTAGCAGTCAATGCCTATGTGCAGCCATTAATGGCACGTTACCTACAAAACTTGCAAGAACACATTCAGGGGCCTTTGCGTATTATGCAGTCATCGGGTGGGAGTATATCTGCGCCTGTAGCTGCTAAAGAACCTGTGCGTACTGTACTTAGTGGTCCGGCAGGTGGTGTGATCGGTGCTTTTCATATAGCCAAAATAGCTGGCCATGTACAAGTTATCACACTGGATATGGGTGGAACTTCTACGGATGTTTCGCTCTGTGCTGGAGGGATTACTGAGACAACTGAGGGAGTCATTGCTGGTTGTCCTATCGGAGTGCCTGCAGTTGCTATCCATACAGTTGGTGCGGGC
>DATMNR010000535.1:0-16208 GCA_035568795.1 Ktedonobacteraceae bacterium | reverse complement strand
CCAGGTAATGGAAATGAGTTCGGAAGCAGTTCGCAAACGTGTCACTCGCAGTGTTGAGAAATTTCGAAGAGTGTATGGAAAGAGGATGCCCTCTGTGAGATCTCAACGATACGAAAACTCTATCAAAGTTAAGGCTACCTCAAAGGGTATTAAATAGCATATGGCAGGTAATACACGCTTTATTTCGTTTAACGATGTTAAAAAACATCCTGATGATAGCATGTTGCTTGCTTATCTACGTGGGCAGAAGTTGGAATTTCGTTCAAGCGTTATTCAACACATAGATTTAGAAAAATGCCCGCGTTGTCTTCAGAAGCTAAACGAACTGAAACAGGTCAGCGCTACCCTCGATGCATTAGGGGAGATGCGGCCATATCAGCACTATCCAGAGTTATCAGTAGCTGATACTTATGCTCGGATGCAAAACGCGTTGAACCACAGAATTCCGGCAAAAACTACTTCGAATGGTGCTAATTACCGGCAACGTCCAAGAAAGTCGGCTGTGCGATTGATCAGCGTACCTGCTGCGTTTGGTCTGGCAATACTTCTTACAATGGCAATGCTGGTGTTTGCTAAATTATCTGGCAGCTCGTTAATCCCATTTCCGGTCGATGGAGGCACAAGACCCGGTCAAAATGCCTTGACAGTAGTGGTCCCACCTCAATCGACTTCGACTCAAGAAGCTACTGCGATTGTTACACCAGAAGTGAAAGAGCCTCATATGAAAGTCTGCTCAACGCAAGCTGACATTGAGCTTTCGCGCCTGGTTATTTGTGGATCCAATTTTGATAGTGCACACAAAGTAGCCCTGGAAGTCCATGTGCCTGGGAGGAGATCTATTTGGTTGCGAAATATTCCTGTAGATAAACATGGGAAATTTCAGATTGGATGGGAAATCGCTAGTTGTGGGAATGTGCCAACCATTATTTATGGTTTCGGAGTAACAAATCCAAAGCAAATTGCTGCCAAACTACAAATTACTTCGTTTGGTAATTGCACTGCACCAACTATTACACCTGTAGTGGCACCATCCAGGGATTTTACCAATTTTTGGTAAATATGGTTATTGAGAAGATTACAAAGAGGAAGAAACCATTATGCAACGGCAGTGTGCCTGGTGCTTGCGATTAATGGATAGTATCGGAGAACCGATCTCTGCGATACCGGTACCAAAGATATATAAAGCATCACATGGAATGTGTAAAACATGCGGGAATCTCTGGCTGGAACAAGCATTGCAAGATACTCAACCACAGGCAGTGGCTCGTCCACTAGCACTGGATGCTAAAGTATCCAGCCACTACTAAAAAGACATCTCCTTTAATTCGGTGGCGCTTTCCGCTGCCAAAGGGTCGAAACGCGCTCTTTGTTGAGCATGCTGCTTATCCTTTCCCCCCAGGAAGCAGCAGCGATTCGACCCTTTTCATTGTTATCTACTTTTCGTCAATAGAGGAAGCATCGATGGCTTGCAAAAAATCCAGCATATATTGGTTAACTTTTTCTGGTTGTTCCTGCTGCACCCAATGACCGCTGTCTGGGATACGTTTGATTTGGATATCATTCACCCATCGTTCAAGTCCAGTGCTTAGTTCAATACCAAGGGCGATATCCTTCTCTCCCCAAATAAGCAAGGTAGGCGCTTTAATCTGCACCGCGTAACTCTTGAAAGAAATGGGCAGGCGCCGAAAAAGCTGGCGATAATAACTTATTGCAGCTTTTATCGCTCCTGGTTTACTCATCGCTTCCTGATATCTGGCTGTTACGTCGTTTGGGAAGGCTGACTTTTGCAACGCTGCTCCGCGTAACATCCTTCCAATCTCGTTGGCGTTGTTGCGCCCTAGCATATATTCTGGTAGCCATGGTATCTGGAAAGCGAATACATACCAGCTTTTACGCAATTGCTTGAAAGTGCGCATCTCACGCATCATCGCAGCCGGATGAGGAGCGTTCATCACAATCAAGCTTTCGGTAATTTCAGGATAGTTCATAGCAAATGCCCAGGCCAGCACTCCACCCCAATCATGGCCAACAATACAAGCTTTTTGTTGGCCAAGTCCTCTGATCAGCCCCTCGATATCACGAAGAAGTGTAGGGATATCGTACCCCTTGCGCGGTTTATCAGTTTCGTTATAGCCGCGTAGATCGGGAGCAACAACAGTATAGCCATGCTCAGCAAGGAATGGGATCTGATAGCGCCAGGAATACCAGAATTCGGGGAAACCATGCAGTAACACGATTAATGGTCCTTCGCCCTGGGTAACATAATGCAAGCGAATGCCATTAGTGACAATATACTGATGCAGCCATTTTTCTGTTGTTGTCAATGTATGGCCCTTATTCTCCAGTTGTATCGCCATACACGATTGCGCGTTTTACCTGTTCGATCAAATCTGTTACAGGGATACCACGAGGACAGGCATCAGCACAATTAAAAATCGTGCGACAACGCCACACGCCATTGCGTTGCCCCAGAATACCCAGACGTTCTGCGCCACCCTGGTCACGGCTATCAAAGATGAAGCGATGGGCGTTGACTATGGTGGCTGGCCCAACCCAGTCTGGATTACCCCACACCGACGGACATGAGCCGGTACAAGCACCGCAAAGAATACATTTTGTGCCTTCATCGTAACGAGCACGCTCGACAGGGCTTTGAAGGCGCTCAGTTCCAGGCTCAGAATCGTATGTAATCAAATATGGTTTGACCGACTTATATTTTTCGAAGAATGGGTCCATATCTACAACGAGATCTTTGATGACTGGAAAACCTAACATTGGCTCAATGGTCACCTTATTGCCAACATCGCGTATCAACACCTTGCAGGCCAGGCGATTCAGCCCATTGATGCGCATTGCATCCGAACCACACACGCCATGAGCGCAAGAACGACGAAATGTCAGTGTCCCATCCATTGTCCACTTCACAGTATTCAGCGCATCGAGCAAGCGATCAATTGGATCAGCTTCGACACGAAATTCGTCCCAATACGGTTTACTTTCCTTTTCAGGGTTGTAGCGCTTAATTCGCATCAAAATGTTCATTAGTACACTCCTTACTTAGTATTTCCGTTCTTTGGGCTTGAATATTGGATCATCGATCAACTGTACATCTTTGTAGTCCAGACGAACATCATGGGCTTTTGTGCCTTTATATGCAAGCGTATGTTTGAGCCAGTTCACGTCATCGCGCTTCTCGAAGTCAGTACGATAATGGGCACCACGACTTTCTGTACGGGCAAGTGCCCCATGTATAGTGGCCTCAGCACAATCAAGCAAGAATCCAAGCTCAATTGACTCGACAAGTTCAGTGTTGAAAGTCTTACCTTTGTCCTGTAACTGCACTCGCTGATAGGTCTCCTGTAAACCATCAAGTGTATCCAGGGCATGACGCAGCCCTTGATCGTTACGTTCGACAAATACCCTTTCATCCATCTCATTTTGCAGCGTGCTGCGTACTCGAGATGCAGATTCGCCTCCTGTGTAGCTATACAACTTATCGACCATTTCTCGCGCAAAATCCTCGGGTTCAGGCGGCAGTGGCGCATGGCTATTCTCGGCAATGAATTTTGCCATATGTTTCCCCGCACGACGACCAAAGACAATGAGATCCACCAGCGAATTTGTGCCTAGACGGTTTGCGCCGTGTACGGAGACACAGGCCACTTCGCCAGCAGCATAGAAACCTGGTAGCGGCGTCCACTGGGGATCGATAACAACACGAGCATCCACATCGGTCGGGATACCACCCATAGCATAGTGAGCCGTAGGTTGTATCGGTACAGGCTCGGTTATCGGCTCGACACCCAGGTAGTTACGCGCGAAGTCGGTAATGTCCGGCAGCTTTTCGTTAATTATCTTCGCGCCCAGATGTCGCACATCAAGATATACATAATCTTTGCCTTCAACTCCACGTCCCTCTTTGACTTCCTGAATAATACACCGTGAAACGATATCGCGAGGTGCCAGGTCTTTGAGGGTCGGCATATAGCGTTCCATGAAATACTCGCCTTTACCGTTGAGTAATTTACCTCCCTCACCACGAGCGGCCTCGCTCAAAAGCACTCCCACTTTATAGATACCTGTTGGATGGAACTGGTACATCTCCATGTCTTGTAATGGAACTCCTCTGCGGTAAGCGATCGCCATTCCGTCGCCCATGCAGGCAAAGGCATTGCTAGTGACACGCCATGCACGTCCATATCCCCCTGTAGCGAAAAGCACAGTCTTAGAATGAAATGTATGAATCTCACCTGTACGAATTTCTAGTGCCACAACCCCACAAGCCTGCCCCTCATTCAAGAGCAAGTCTAAAACCAGGTATTCATTAAAAAAGCGAACTTGATTCTTGATTGCGCTCTGATACATGGTTTGAAGAATCATGTGTCCTGTTCGATCTGCAGCATAACAAGAGCGTCGCACCGGCGCTTCGCCGTAATTGCGTGTATGTCCGCCAAAGCGGCGCTGATCTATACGCCCATCTTCAGTACGATTGAAAGGCAGTCCACGATGCTCCAGCTCGTATACGGCATCAATAGCTTCACGCGTAAGGATCTCTGCAGCAGGCTGGTCAACCAGGTAGTCACCCCCCTTGACAGTATCGTACATATGCCACTTCCAATGATCTTCTTCCTGGTTCCCAAGAGCAGCGGCTACACCTCCCTGCGCTGCACCAGTATGGGATCGTGTAGGATACACTTTGCTCAGTACCGCCACACTGGAGTTAGGAAGTTGCATTGCAGCCATCAACCCGGCACCCCCAGCGCCTACGATCACTACATCGAATTTATAATACATATTAGTATCCTTAACTATTCTTGTCGATTATTTAATGCAATTGGGACCTAAAGCCCCAACGACAGGATGGAACGTAATCAAAGTAATAGTACCTAGCAGAAAAAAGACTAACGTTACAATACCTACAGCAGATTGCAATGTGAGACGCCATCCTCGAGTGCGCACATAATCATCGACGACTATACGCAAGCCATTCATGCCGTGCAAAAGAGCTAGAGTAAGCAGCAGCCAGTCGTAAAGCCGCCAGAAAGGATTCTCGTAGCGGATCGAGATCAACTGATAACTGGTACAGGAAACATCAGTTGCCACATGGTTCAGGAACAGGTGAAAGATGGCAAGAAATATGAGCAAAACACCTGAGATACGGAAGAAATACCAGGAAAAGGTTTCGAAACCGCCGCCTGATGGGCGAGAACCATAAGCTGTCGAAACGCGCATAACAGATCTCCAATCTACGAGTTTCTACATTCCAGAGGCCATATTGCCTGGATTTATCCCAAAGGCAGGTGCAATTACAAAGTAGGCCATGGGCAGAAAACAGACTATGGTCAATATCATCACAACTACGAACATAGCGCCCTGGTAACGCGCGCCCTTAGGCCAGAAGTCAATCAGCATAATACGCACGCCGTTAAAGGAATGGTAAAGTAGACCACCAATTAACGCCAGTGAAAGAACACGCACAATTGTCAGGCTGAAGAGCGCAATCCCTTCGTTATAGATCTGAGGGCCGAACCCAAGTAGTGAAATATCCACTATGTGGATAAGTAAAAATAAGAGTATACCCAATCCCGTAATGCGATGCAGCAACCAGGACCACATCCCTGATTGGCCTTTATACATAACAACCCTCGATTCTTGAGGCGGAAGGTGGATACTGTAGGGGTCATCCTCTGCGGTGGCCTGAATACTTAACGTGGCCATAGGAGCATCCCTTTCCTAGCGGTATCCGACCATCTCGCCTTTGCATTCTGGGCATTCCCAATGTGTGAATGCCTCAATAACAATTTGACGGGCAAATCTGGTCAGCCGCGGAAGAAGTGGACGCACATAATTGATGAACCCGATAGGATCATACGTATGCTCACAACTCCTAATATCAACGCGAAAATCCTGAAACAGGCACCTTGTCGTGCCTTCCTGATTTTATTGACGTTGTAAATTTATTATACTTCAGGGTAGAGGAACGTGCAAACACGTGAAGAGGGGTAATCATAACAAACTAGTAAACGAACACGCCCCAGTATATAATAGAGACGTTGAAAATCGAGAGTGTTCATTGTCATAATGCCGTTGAAAATTGAAGGTGTAACCTGCCAACGTAGTAATACCTACTAGGACATTGCTCGACCCGCGTCTATGTATGAGTCTTACATGTAAGCTAGGCGAATGGGCATATCTGAAACATTATCGACCCGTCTTAGCAGGGAGTACACTGTGGGTTCACTGCGCGGAAAACAAGCGAGAACGAATCTTGCTGCAGCAGGACACAATAACGCTGGGGTGCAGGGTTCTCGAGGAACCAGTAATATTGGGTTCTCGGGAGGTGCTAACGTGCAGGAGTTTCAGACGTTTTATGAGGAGAACCTTGGCCTGATTTATCGCTTTGTTTATAGCAAAGTGGGAAATCGCGAAGAGGCCGAGGATTTAACGTCACAGATATTTATAAAAGCTGTTCGCGGCGTCGATACGGAACGTGGCGCACAAAGTATGCAAAAGTGGCTGTTTCAGGTTGCACGTACGACTATCGCAGACTACTGGCGAGCTCATTATCGAATTTCGACCAGTTCGCTCGATCAATTGTTGGAAATAGGCTGGGAAGGTCCGACTGATGAAGAGCCTGCTGCAAAGAGTAGCACACCAACCGAACGTGTGCATCGTATTCTTCAGGCTCTGCCTGAACATTACAGAGAAGTGCTGACTTGCCGATTCCTGCTCAATCTCTCGATCCGAGAAACAGCTAATCGCATGTGTTTGACAGAAGCGAATGTGAAAGTATTACAGTTTCGCGCACTCAAACGCGCGGCTGATCTCGAACGCGTTGTTAATTCAATAAGTTGAAATAGGAAAAAGTGAATTAGAGTGTCTGAATAGCATCCATCTGGAGACACAACACTATGTCAGGTGATATCCATCAGGATAAAGACCAGGAACGATTTGAAGACTATCTGGAGCTGGAACACTTTATAGAGGAGCTTCAGGCCGGGCACACAGCTCATCCCCCTACTGAGTTGACACCTGACAAGGCTCAAATCTATCGCATGGCTGCGCTCTTTCGTTCCGTCTCGCCTGATGAAGTCACCCCACGTCCTGAATTTGCCGCTGAGTTGCAAGCCAGGCTTGAGCAAGAGCTTCAGCAACCGCCCAAGACACGACATTTTCCTTTTATCTCTAAGAAGCCGCAGACAAAGCCTCGTGTCTCGCGGCGTGCGATATTAGCTGGAGGAGCGGCTGTTGCGGCCTCGTTGACTCTAGGGGCGGGCATAGACCATATGGTGGAGCAGGCTACACAACCAGCAACAGGGGGATCAGTAGCAGGACAACTATGGCCAACTCCCATCGTCCCTGCAGACATTGCCTCCATCTGGTTCCCCGTCGCAACCCTTGCAGAGCTTGGCAACAGTGCGATGCGCTTTACAACTGACACCATTGTTGGTTATGTCATCCGCAATGATGGTGATAATGGCGAATCACTTAAGGAGGGTCCAGTTATAGCGGTATCTGCGGCCTGTACCCATATGGGGTGCATTGTGCAATGGCAGGACTCGGATCGTAAATATCATTGTCCCTGCCATGGAGGATTATTCACCGAATATGGCAAGCCGGATAACTCAAGTTCAGTCCGCTACCTGACTTCGTTACCACGCCTGGAGACGAAAATTGAGAATAACAAGGTTTATGTCAGGGTACCAGGTGCGTCATCGAGTAAAACATGAAGCGCAGTCTCTTGGTAATTGTGCTTGGAGTCGCCTTTCTCATTCTCATAACCTGGATTGGTACGATTCTCACCTCACTCATTCCCTATCCTGCCACCGCTCAAATACAGACCAAGCAAGCCGGACCTTACCAGGTAACCCTGCATGTCGACCCGAATCCACCTCCGATTACCCGATCCGCAATGTTATCAATTCAAGTTTTGTTGAATACTTCGCAACAGCCTGTTACCAATGCCCACGTAACCCTTGAGAGCGGCATGGAGACAATGGACATGGGCACAGACCATACAGAAGCACAATCCCAGGGGAATGGAATATATCTTGCTACCGTTCAGTTTTCAATGAGCGGCCCCTGGCGGGTACAGGTGGTAATTTCCTTGCCAAAGGGAAATAAGAGTTTCAGTGCTATATTTGAGGTGACGGCCCAGTAAGGAATTACCGTTCTTCACCTGTGGCTATTCTTACATAGCTTGTATAGCGTCGTTCATCAATGACATTATCTTCAACCGCCTGGCGAATTGCACAACCCTCTTCGTCTATATGCAGGCAATCGGAATAGAGACATTCACCAAGATATGGGCGAAACTCGACGAAGCACCATGCTACATCTTCCGGGGCAATATTAACAGCGGCCAATGCGCGAATACCCGCCGAATCGGCAAGCCAACCTCCACCTGACAATGCATAGAGTTGCGAACCTGTCGTTGTGTGCTTTCCTTTCCCTGTTACATCACTTACCAGGCCGGTTTTAATGGCCATTCCAGGCTCGATGGCGTTCACCAGAGATGATTTGCCTACTCCAGAAGGTCCGCTGAAAAGCGTTGTATGTTCATTTAATAGGGAACGCAAATTTTCGATACCCTCACCAGTTTTTATGCTTGTCCAGAGCACAGTATAGTCCAGATGGCTATACAGATGAGCGGATTCTTCTACACGCTGTTCATGTGGCAAATCAGCTTTGTTGAGACAGATGATCGGGCGAATCTCAGCAGATTCACAGATTGCAAGGTAACGGTCGAGCATGCCAAAATGCGGTTCAGGCTGTGTTGTGGCAAAGACCAGTACAACCTGGTCAAGATTAGCAAGCATGGTTTGCTGGATGATTTTTTTGGAGGTTGAACCTGTATCCTTGCGCGAAAGTGCGCTTTGACGTGGTAGTATCTCCTCAATCATGCCTGTATTTTCGTCGAGCTGGCGCAGTTTAACATAGTCTCCAACCGATAGGCGGCTTGGCAATGCACTAGAACTTGTGTCGCGATGCTCAATACGCTGAGCCTTGGGTAATGTTAGCAATTTGTCGTAACGTGGGCGCGCTTTGCTCAACGATTTTGACGATTGGGCATGAGCAAAGTCTTTTTTGAGTTTACCTCGGAGTGTACAGCGCAAAACGCCGATATCGGTATGAACGTCGTAAATGCCATGCGCGCCGTTCAATACCACTCCGGTAAGTGTCTCCGGGTCTTTTATCAATGCTTTCCCTCCAGGAGAATAAAAAAAACACGGTTCGAACAATCAATTGTTTGATGTCTACCGTGCGGAGGGAATGAGCCATCTTCTGCGGTTTAGCAGATGCCAGGTAATTTCTTGTTCAGTTCTATACCGAATTCCTGGCCAGGCAGCGTTCGCTCGGTACTCGCGACACGGGTAGACAAGGTGCATATAAGCACAAATGCTGAATATACGTGCTTTCCCATAACTTGCACCTCCTCTAATACTGGCTAAGCCAGAATTTATGCGAACGATATTATAGAATTAGCGATTTTTCCGGGAACCCTGCCAGGAATGCAATACTCCTGCAAGTCTCCTTTGTTTCTGTAGTAGAGAGTACATGAATATATAGCAGTTTGTCAACATCTAAAACGTTTAAAAGTGGCCGATTATTCCTCTTTCGCGGACATGTGTAGAAAAGCACTGAACACTAGCTCATTATCTGATTGGTTTTCAATCGATAAAATGATATCTTCAATTTTAAAGCAACTCAAAACGAGCCTCTACCCTACCGAAGTGTAGGACGTCGCCGTCTTTAAGGGGCATTGATTCATAAGGATGCAAAATCCTGCCATTTAAACGTGTCTTATTCCGTGAGTTCTGATCCTCTACCATCCAAGTACCCTTTTCATTTAAGAAACGTGCATGCACGCGCCCAAGAGTCATGGTTGGGTCATTAATTTGAATATCAGGGTGAATCTCACGTTTTGGATCTTCGCGGCCAACAATCATCTTAGCTCCTGTCAAGAGAAATGTCTGACCAGTAGAGATAATGACAAGGCGTGGCTGTGGTAATGCAGGCATAGGGCCGCGGATACGCTGTTGTATCTGTTCGAGAGCAAGGATAAACTCGCGCGGAGTCTGGAAACGAGCATCAGGCTGTTTAGCCAGTGCCTTTTGCAAGAAAGCATCAAATTCAGAAGGCAAGCCTGGGTAGATGCGGCAAATAGAAGGTACATCTTCCGATTGGTGTTTCAGAATGATGTCTACAACGGTACCTCCAGAATAAGGAGGATAACCCGTAAGTGCCTCGAACAGTACAATTCCCAGTGAATAGAGGTCAGAGCGGATATCTGCTGAATGGCTGCTCATCACTTGCTCTGGTGCCGTGTAGTACGCTGTTCCCATAAATTTATCAGAAGACGTAATGGTTGGTGATTCTTTACTACGTGATAAACCGAAATCGACAATCTTGACGACACCTTTATTACTGATAAGAATGTTTTGTGGCTTGATGTCGCGGTGAACCACACCTATTTTGTAAGCCGCATCGAGCCCCTGGGCGGCTTGTAAGATATAATGTATTGCAAGTAATGGTTCTGTTGGACCATAGTTAGTTGTGTAATATTTGAGGTTCTGACCATCGATATGATGCATGATGATAAAGTAGATATTGTCATCGTTGCCATAATCGACAACCCTCACAATATGCGCATCATTCAGGCTCTGTAAGATATAAGCTTCGCGTTTAAAGCGTTCCAATAGTTCGTTATCATACGTATGGTCCGGATACATAATCTTTGCCGCATAAAGATAGTTCGTTTGCAGATCACGCGTAATGTACACTTCACCGAAACTACCACTGCCCCGTTCGTCTATCAATTTGTAACGACTTTTGATAATGCGTCCGAGGTTCAGATCAATACTCATGTTTATTCCTGTCCAAAGGGATATGTTCTATTCTCTCAGAAATACCTGATTTTTGTCCTCTGCTATATTACATCATTTACGAGTTGTTGTCATTGCGGTTGCGTTTTGATTTTCGGTTCCTGAGCGATTACGTTTGATTTTTGGCTCCAGAAGGAGCAAAATAGGTGATTGAAGAGCGATTCGCTCTGATTATTCGTTTCTTTCAATCAATTTTCATACATTATTAGTCAATGTTATACTATATAACAAATATACCGCTCACATAGCGCTCAAAATGCGCGGTATTTTTCCGCACAACTATTGAAGCGCTACAATCGTGTCATTTCTTGTTTGCCAATACCTGTTTTACTCGATGACATACGGGAAACACTGCGGGTCTGTGACTTTAAGGGTACTATCTCCTGTTATCAATGAATCGTCCATTTATCTATCAATGCTTATATGGATGATACTTGGTATTAGAATATATGTACCTTCTCTAATTTAGAAATATATGTTATATCTAAATAAGAAGTCTCTCGATTGATTCGTTGTGCTTTATCAGTTCTCCTGTTATTGTAAGTGTGTATTGTCTTGCCGTAAGATTCATCTTGTAGGCGACTCCTCCTGAAAACACTTCGTAAAACACTTAAAGTCGTAAAGTCACAAAGCTCCACATTCCTTGCATACATTTTTGTGAGGCTGCATTTGATCTCTATACGAAATAGCGTTGCTGTTCAGTGAAGACTATACGGCTGCATATTGGAATCGAAGTTTTACCGGTCAGGAGATGGATTATGCGATCAACGCGATTGAGATACCTCATACTTCTTTGGTTAGGGTTGTTACCAATCTTGTTCAATGCATGTGCATCTGCATCTGGATCCTCTGATCCACCAGTAACTCCAGACACTACTATCCCGGCGACCTTGCAAGTAACTGCATCAATTGCTGAAGACCAGGAAGCATCGGATGGAGCACGTGGAATGAGTATAATTACTTTGGGATTTAGCACAAATGAGACCATACCACCAAGCCAGGTAATATTTATAAATGGAGAAAGTGTCAATTGCAAAAATGATAATCAAAACAATACTATAACTTTAGGCAACTTTACTAGCTATTGGTTTCGTGTTGCTATCCCGTATAACTCCTCATACATATGTTATTATCATTACTTCCTAAACGGTCAGAAAAAGTCTGCTACCATATTTACTGTCCATGCTGCGCAGCATCCCCTATCGCCTGTCTTGAAGAGGCCAGCAAATGGTAATATCCAGGTCCACTATATCCCTGGCCCAGAGATAACGAATTCTTCGAATTGTACAGTTCAAGTTACTGCCAATGCTCCCAATCAAAGCGCTTCAGGTGATACGGTGCCACAAAAAGGAGATATATATACTGGCCCTGACGCTGGTGGATTAAATGGATTAGGAGATATTGTTATGACTCGAAGCTGTACACCGGTTAATATTCATAATAATACTGATGAATGTGCTTGTCCACCTGGTACAGCATTCGCTGCAGTTAACGTAACATATACATCAACCGCAAGTTACGAAGTGTCGTGGTTTTCGTCAGGCTCACCAACTCAGGGTACAAACTCATGACTTGCTTATTAGAAAAACCAGTTCGCCGGGAAATTCGAAACGTTGGATTGACCAGGGTTTGTGTTCAACCAGTTTGTAAAACCTCGACTCATAGTTGGCGGCCATACCTTTGTTTTTTCCACCAAGACTGTGAGCAGGAAATGAGACAATAAGATGGTCTGCATTGAGTGACTCAAGGAGGCGCAGTCCAGTTGATTTGTCTACCTGTTCAAGACAAGGAATGGCCTTGAGAATAAAGGCAACATCAACCTTTTGCGTGGGGCAAGACTGTATTACATCGCACACTTTTGCGGATCCTTGAACCGCCATGAGAGCTAGACTCTCGTTTAAGAAGCCAATCATATCCTCGTATACGTCATATGCAAAATACTGCATATGTTCATTGAGCGGCATCCAGGGAATGGCAAGTGGATGCAGTCCACAAGCTATGTCAATAACTGAGCTGATAGGAGGAAGATTGGCAAATATAGTGCTATAGAACTGCTCAAGAATCGGTAATCGCTCTCTGGTAGAGGAGTGATATTGCATGATCCATTTGCACGTTTCAAGAAAGTGCGCTTGGTTACCCGAACGCTTTGCAAATTTGAGTTCACCTAGCCATAGTGCATAGCGAGGAGTGCTTGTTTGATAGGCACCTCCAACCTGGTGCAACTTATTTTTAGTAGATTTAATAGCTTCCTTGAGATTATGGTGCTTGAAAAGTTCTTGCTTACCAATGTACCTGATAAAATCAACATCGATGCTTTTATATTTCGAACTTGCAAGAACAGCCTCAGTCAGCCGATCTATCTGCTGGCTATTTACTTCATCCATGCTGTTCTGCTCTTAATCGTTCAACAAGTTGGGTCATGAATCTGAGATTATGAATAGTCGCCAGTCTAAGAAAAAGGCTATCATCGATCTTGAAAAGGTGGTGCAGGTAAGCTACTGAGTAACGCGAACAGCAGAGACAATCGCAGTAAAGTGAAATCGGTCCATTGTTCTTGATAGCCTTGTCGTCATTAACGTAAAGGTATGAAAACCACTTTTCTGATGAACCTGGTGCAGGCAATGAGTCTGGTGTTGTAAAAACATAGAGACGTGAGTGCCTTGCATCGCGTGTAGGCATAGCGCTGTCGAATATATCGTAGCCTATCCTGGCACATTCCAGGACATTGGCTGGATGACCGATACCCAGAGCATGCATTGGCAATTGTGGAGGTACAAGTTCTCGGGTATAGGCGATGATGTCGGTGAGCAGCTGACCTTTGCTATCCAGAGGCCAGCCTCCAAAGCCGAAACCATCAAAGCCTATCTCTAGAAGGGCTTCAGCACACTGTTTGCGCAACTCATGATAGCCCCCACCCTGAATTACACCGAATAGCAACGGCCTTTGTTCCTGAGGAAGACGCTTTTGTTGCATGATCCGCTGAAACTCATCTTTACAGCGTCTTGCCCACTCTATGGTTCTTTTGACCGATTCTTGCTGCGTAGCAAATGAATCGTCCACATGCGTGCAATCGTCCAGGCAAACGACGATATCTGCCCCATAACTTAGTTGTAATTGCACACTCTTTTCGGGCGTGAGGTGGAACTTGCGGTCAGAACCTTCTGGTTGGAAGGTAATGCCTTTGTCGTTCATTGAACCAAATTTAGCGTTTTGCCGAAGCAAAGAGTACGCCTGAAAGCCACCTGAATCGGTGATAATTGGGTGTGGCCAGCCAGCCATACTATGTAATCCCCCCAGCGATGTGATAGTAGAGGAGCCAGGGCGCTGCATCAGGTGAAAGGTGTTCATCACAACAGCCTCGATGCCGCATTGTTCGAGGTCAGTGCTATCTACGTTTCGCACTACTCCAAGCGTGGCATCGGGCAGGAAAGCGGGCAGACTTAATTGCCCGTGGAGTAAGTGTAAGGTGTTTCTATATTCGCTCATATTTTTGATTGTAAATTTATCTCTCTGCGATGCCAATCCATTAGTTGCTGGTAGGCGTGGGCGATGCGGAGAATCATCGATTCCTCGAATGGCTTGCCCACTAGTTGCAAGCCGATCGGTAAACCACCTGCCGAAAAGCCACAGGGTAACGTGATGGCCGGTAGACCCGCAAGGTTAAAAGGCATCGTCAACCTTAAAAGGGCAACCGTCGCGTTTTCGGTGACACCATCAATAAGGATATCTGTATCTGCTTGCTCGATGAGAATCGCAGGTATGGGTAGTGTTGGAAGCACTAAAGCATTTATTCCTTGCATGCCTGAACGCAGATTACTCGAAAAGACCCGCCTTTGCTGTTGCGCTCGCAAGTAATCGACGGCAGGAATGGTTTGACCCTGAAGTAATCGCGAACGTGTTCTCTC
Organism: Ktedonobacteraceae bacterium; assembly: GCA_035568795.1. Lineage (GTDB taxonomy): Bacteria > Chloroflexota > Ktedonobacteria > Ktedonobacterales > Ktedonobacteraceae > DATMNR01. The sequence goes on along the minus strand of DATMNR010000535.1, from coordinate 1,417 downwards.
AGTATAGGCATCCAAACGTTCAGTTAACCATCCTCTCTCCATATGTGTCAGCGAGGCTTCAGGCATCTGGATGGTGCGGTACGTATCTATGGTAGGGGGCTGCAACTCAAGATCTACAACCTCGGCTCCTTCCTCTTGCAGTACCAGCAAAGCGGCATGCCAGGCTGCACGTACTTCAGGATCAAGTGGGGCAACATAAGATTCAGAGGGTACACCAAGTTTGATTCCTTGTAATGAAAGCGGGTCGCGACCCTCAGCTCCACCAATCAGCGTTGCGCTAGCCTTGCCAGGAAGTCCTGAAACACTATTGGGATCGCGCGGGTCGTAACTGGCAATAGCATCAAAGAGAAGAGCACAATCTTCGGCACTACGAGCTATAGGCCCAATATGATCGAGTGACCAGCTAAGGGGGATTACACCGTATGTGCTTACACGTCCATACGTTGCCTTGAGTCCTGTCACACCACAGCATGCTGAGGGGATACGGATCGAGCCGCCTGTATCACTTCCGATAGCACCAGGGCACATACCAGCGGCCACAGATGCTGCTGAGCCTCCACTGGAGCCACCAGCAATATGTAGCAGGTTCCAGGGATTGCGCGTTGGTGGGGAATATGTCCCGTAAGCAAATTCATGTGTATTGGTTTTGCCGACAATCACAGCTCCGGCCCTACGTAATTGCTCGACAACAGTCGCATCTTCCTGTGGAACGTATTCTGCAAGAACTTTCGAGCCTGCCGTCATGCGTACATTCTTGACGGCAATAAGGTCTTTGATAGCGATAGGTACGCCGTGAAGCGGGCTTCGAAAAAGACCCGTACGCTGCTCGTTCTCGGCCTTCTCCGCTTCTTCGTAAGCCTGGTCGCGCATGACTGTGACGAAAGCCTGGATGTCGCTATCAAGCTGATCTATAGAATCCAGTGTTTCGGCTAAAAGCTCGGTTGGTGTTACTATGCCAGAGCGGAGTTCATCGGATGTTTGTTGGAGGGATTGGTAGGGCATATTTGTTCTTTTATACTTTCCCGTTACTATTTACATTTTTCTTGTGAGTATATCACAACCGCGCTATAGAGCTTGGTTCCACTCCACCAACAATCTGGCGCGAAATGGGAAAGGTACACGATGAACCAGGACGGCGCGAGCGCCACTACGTCCTAGTTGTGCGTATACCACCATTCGTCGTGTAGTGCACCAGGACGGCGCGAGCGCCCCCACACCGCATCCACACAGCCCCCGTCCCTTGTATGATTAGCTTGTCAAAGGAAATCGTATCAGATACGATTTCCTGAGAAGAGGAGGCAGCACCGCGAGAAATCTGTCCCTGTCCCAAGGCATCTCGCCTGTTGCGTAGATGAGACCTCGTGGTGCTCTCAGCCACAGGACAGATCGAACAGTATCTTAGGCCCCCATTGAGGGA